>JBDTXV010000166.1:0-5684 GCA_040006015.1 Caldimonas sp. | reverse complement strand
GGTCCAGGGCCATCTGCCGGCGACGCGGCGCGTCGGCAGCAAGGTGCTGATGATAGAGGGCCTGAACGTCGAAACCGGCGAATGGGAGTCGCCGGTCGCGGGCCAGCGCTACAGCGAGTTCCAGGCCGGCGTGCAGCTCGCGAACCGCACCGGCGCGCTGAACGAGATCGAATATTCGGAGTTCGTGCAGCGGGTCCAGGCGTTCGCCGAAGCGCTCGCCGCGATGCCCGACATTCCCGACATGCTCGAAGCGATGGCGCGCGCGCGCGAGCTCGACGCGTTCGCGAGCCAGCACGACGCGCAGCTCGCGGTCCATCTGAAGGCGCGCGCCGCGGCGTGGAGCGTCGGCTACATCCAGCAGCATGCGCGCCGGCACGGCTTCGTCCCCGGTGTCGTGCCCGGCCGTCTCGTCCATCCGTCGACCGACGAGGGCGCGCCGCCGGTGCTGATCCTGACGTTCGACTCGCAGGCCGCGCTCGCCGATCAGCCCGACGTCGCCGCGGTGCGCGACGTGACTCTGACCTTCGACGTGCCGCAGACCGATCGCGCGGCCGAGCCGTTCGCGGCCTGGCAGGCTGCGGCGCAGGCGCTCGCGGTCGGCATGGACGCCGACATCGTCGACGACAACGGCCGCGCGTTGAGCAGCGAAGGCTTCGCCGCGATCGGCGGCGAGCTCGGCCGGCTCTACGACGCGCTCGCCGGGCGCGACCTCGCGGCCGGATCCGCGGCCGCGCGGCGCCTCTTCAGCTGAGTCGCGGCGGTTCGCGGCAGGGCGGTCGCTTGCAAGCGTCGGCGCGTATCGGCCAAGACCTCGGGCGCGCTCGGCGGCCCGACGCTCGCGAATTTCGATGAAGACGGCCGCGCACGATCTCGATCCGGCGGCGCGCGCCGCGGCGTTGCGCGAGACCTTGCGCGTCCACGCCGAGGCCTATTACGTCGCCGACGCGCCGACGATTCCGGACGCCGACTACGACCGCCTGTTCCAGCAGCTGCAGGCGATCGAGGCCGAGCATCCTGATCTGCTGACTCCCGATTCGCCGACGCAGCGCGTAATCGGCAAGGTGCTGCCGGGCTTTGCGCCGGTGCGACATGTCGTGCCGATGCTGAGCATCCGCACCGAGACCGACACCGAGGCGAGCGGCGCCGCTAACTTCGATGCGCGGGTTCGACGCGAACTCGGGCTCACCGATGCCGATGCGCCGATCGAATACGTCGCCGAGCTGAAGTTCGACGGCCTCGCGATCAACCTGCGCTACGAGCGCGGCGTGCTCGTGCAGGCCGCGACGCGCGGCGACGGCGAGACCGGCGAAGACGTGACGCAGAACGTGCGCACGGTGCGGCAGATTCCGCTGCGCCTGCAGTGGCCGCCGCGCGCCGCGAACGCAGGTGCGTCGCGATCGCGCCGGTCCGCTGCAGCTGGCGCGGAACGCGACGCAGCCGCCAATGCTGCAGCGCCGCCGCCGGACGTGCTCGAGGTCCGCGGCGAGGCATACATGCGGCGCGACAGCTTCGATGCGCTGAACGAACGCCAGCGCGAGCTGATCGCGAAGGGCGACAAGCGCGAGAAGACCTTCGTCAATCCGCGCAACGCCGCGGCCGGCGCGATCCGCCAGCTCGATCCGGCGATCGCGGCGCGGCGCCCGCTCCATTTCTTTGCGTACGGGCTCGGCGAGGTGCACGGCTGGGAGGTTCCGCCGACGCAGGGCGCGCTGCTCGACGCGCTCGCCGGGATGGGCTTTCCGGTCTCGCCCGAGCGCACCGTTGCCGCCGGCGGCGACGCGCTGATCGCGTTCCATCGCCAGGTCGGCGCGCTGCGCGATGCGCTGCCGTTCGACATCGACGGCGTCGTCTACAAGGTCGATTCGCGCGCGCTGCAGCAGCGCCTCGGCTTCGTCTCGCGCGAGCCGCGCTGGGCCGTCGCACACAAGTATCCGGCGCAGGAGCAGACGACGCGCGTGCGCGACATCGACGTGCAGGTCGGGCGCACCGGCAAAATGACGCCGGTCGCGAAGCTCGAGCCGGTCTTCGTCGGCGGTACGACCGTCAGCAACGCGACCTTGCACAACGACGAGGAAGTGCGGCGCAAGGACGTGCGGATCGGCGACACCGTGATCGTGCGCCGCGCCGGCGATGTGATCCCGGAGGTCGTCGGCGTCGTGCTCGAGCGCCGCCCCGCGGAGGCGAGCGAGCCGTTCGATCTGTATGCGCGGCTCGGCGGCAAGTGCCCGATCTGCGCCAGCGCGTTGACGCGCGAAGAGGGCGAGGTCGACTGGCGTTGCTCCGGCGGACTCTTCTGTCCGGCGCAGCGCAAGCAGGCGATCCTGCATTTCGCGCAGCGCCGCGCGCTCGACATCGAGGGCCTCGGCGAGAAGCTCGTCGATCAGCTGGTCGACAGCGGCGCGGTCCGCACGCTGCCCGACTTCTATCGCCTCGATCTTGCGGGCCTGAGCGCGCTCGAGCGCCACGGCGAGAAAAGCGCCGCGAACCTGCTCGAGCGCCTCGAGCAGAGCAAGCAGACGACGCTCGCGCGCTTTCTTTACGGCCTCGGCATCCGCCATGTCGGCGAGACGACCGCGAAGGATCTCGCGGCGCATTTCGGCGCGCTCGACCGGCTGATTGACGCGCCGCTCGAGGACTTGCTCGAAGTCGCCGATGTCGGGCCCGTCGTCGCGCAGGGCATTCGCACGTTCTTCGACCAGCCGCACAACCGCGAGGTCGTCGATCAATTGCGCGCGGCTGGGGTCACGTGGCGAGAAGACGAAGGCAAGGCTTCCGCGGCGGCGCCGAAGAAGCCGCTTGCCGGCAAGACCTTCGTGCTGACCGGCACGCTGCCGGTGCTGACGCGCGAGGACGCGAAGGAAATGCTCGAGTCGGCCGGTGCGAAGGTCAGCGGATCGGTCTCGAAGAAGACCGACTACGTCGTCGCCGGTGCCGACGCCGGAACCAAGCTCGCGAAGGCGCACGAGCTCGGCACGACGGTGCTCGACGAGGCCGGCTTGCTGAAGCTGCTGGCCGGCGAATAGTGTTGCGGCGGCCAGCGGCGGCGAAGACGCAATGACCGACCGCGGCGCCGCGAGCTCCTGGCCGGCGTGGCTCGCCGAGCTGCGCGCACACGCGGACCGGCCGCCGCTGCGGCCGCGCGACGCGCTCTGCATCGGCACGGCGCGGGTCGGCTCGATCGAATCCGAGCTCGCGCGTCGCATCGTCGCCGGCGGCCTGCCGCTGCGCTTGGTGGCCGAGCGCTGGACGCTCGATCAGCCGGTGGACGACGCGATGCGGCAGATCGCGCAATGGCTGCGCGCTAACGGCATCGGCGGCGCGTGGCGCAACGAGCTGCTCGCGGTCGACGACGCGCACGGCCGCCGGCTCGGCGCGATCGAGCGCTCCGCGGTCCGCCCGCTCGGCATCGCGACCCGGGCGGTGCATCTGGTCGGGCGCTCGCCGCGCGGCGACTACTGGGTCCAGCAGCGCGCGTTCGACAAGGCCGTCGATCCGGGACTCTGGGACACGACGATGGGCGGTCTCGTCGCGGCCGGCGAATCGATCGCGGCGACGCTCGCGCGCGAGACCGACGAGGAAGCCGGCCTCGCGATCGACGCCTTGGATCGTCTGCGGCCCGCCGGCCGGATCACGATCCGCCGGCCGATCGCCGACGGCTATATGGTCGAGCACATCGAGATCTTCGAAGCGGTCGTGCCGAAGGCGTTGCAACCGGTCAATCGCGACGGCGAGGTCGAGCGCTTCGAATGCATCGCAACCGATGCGCTGATCGAACGGCTGCGAGCCGGCGCGTTCACGCTCGAGGCCGCGCTGATCCTCGCCGCGGCGCTGCAGCGCGACGGGCTGCTCTCCGGCTGAGGCGGCGCCGACGCCCCTTGTGCGCCCCCGGCCCATCCCTTAGGCTCGCGCAAAGGCCCGGCGTCCGGCGCGAACCGGTTCAGATCACGAGGAGACAGACTTGGCTTCAATCGTCCCTGCTGCGACCGCGGCGATCCGCACGCTCGCCCTCGTCGGCCAGGCGGCTTCGGGCAAGACCAGTCTGGCCGAAGCGCTGCTGTGGAAGGCGGGTGCGATCGGCGCGCCGGGCAGCCTCGAACGCGGCACGACGGTCAGCGACTTCGACCCGATGGAGCGCCGGGTCCAGCATTCGCTGAACTCGGCGCTGATGCATCTGCAGCACCAGGACGTGCGCATCCACCTGATCGATACGCCCGGCTATCCCGATTTCCTCGGCCAGTCGATGACCGCGCTCGAAGCGGTCGAGACCGCCGCGATCGTCATCAACGCGGCGACCGGCATCGAGATGATGAGCGCGCGGATGATGGAGTGGGCGCGCGAGCGCGGGCTCGACCGCATCGTGATCGTCAACAAGATCGACGCACAGGGTGTCGACCTGCCGAAGCTGCTCGGCGAGATCCAGGCCGCGTTCGGGCGCGAATGCCTGCCGTTGAACCTGCCGGCGAGCGGCGGCACCGCGGTCGTCGACTGCTTCTTCAACGCGACCGCGCCGGCCGGCCAGGAGCCGGACTTCTCGAGCGTCGAGGCCGCGCATCGCGCGCTGGTCGAGCAGGTCGTCGAGGTCGATCCCGATTTCGTCGAGCGCTATCTGAACGAAGGCGACGTCGATCCGAGCGAGCTGCATGCGCCGCTCGAGCAGGCGCTGCGCGAAGGACACCTGGTGCCGGTCTGCTTCGTCAGCGCGCGCAGCGGCGCCGGCACCGCCGAGTTGCTCGACACGATCGTGCGGCTGCTGCCCGATCCGACCGAAGGCAACCCGCCGGCGTTTCTCGAAGGCGAGGGCGACGCGGCGAAGCCGCTGCGCGCCGAGCCCGATCCGTCGCGCCACGTCCTCGCCCACGTGTTCAAGATCACGCAGGACCCCTACGTCGGCAAGATGGGGATCTTCCGCATCCACCAGGGCACCGTCACGCGCAACAGCCAGCTCTTTATCGGTGACGGCAGGAAGCCGTTCAAGGTCGGCCACCTGCTGATGCTGCAGGGCAAGGAGCTGGTCGAGGTGCCGAGCGCGGGTCCGGGCGACCTGTGCGCGGTCGCGAAGGTCGACGAGATGCATTTCGACGCGGTGCTCCACGACGCCGCGGAAGACGACCATATCCACCTGAAGCCGCTCGCGTTTCCGGTGCCGGTGCACGGCATCGCGATCGAGCCGAAGCGGCGCGGCGACGAGCAGCGGCTCTGGGACATCCTGCAGAAGCTCGTCGACGAAGACCCGTGCCTGCGCGTCGAGCACGTCGCGGCGACGAACGAGACCGTCGTCTACGGTCTCGGCGAGCTGCACCTGCGCACGTTGCTGGATCGGCTATCCGAAGTGCACCGCTGCGAAGTCGCGACGCGGCCGCCGCGCATCGCCTACCGCGAGACGATCACCGCGAAGGCCGAAGGCCACCACCGGCACAAGAAGCAGACCGGCGGCGCCGGGCAGTTCGGCGAGGTCTACCTGCGCGTCGAGCCGTTGCCGCGCGGCGCCGGCAAGGACGGCTCGTTCGAGTTCGTCGACGAGGTCCGAGGCGGAACGATACCGAACACCTTCATTCCGGCGGTCGAGAAGGGCGTGCGCCAGGCGATGGCGTCCGGCGTGATCGCCGGCCACGCGCTGACCGACGTGCGTGTGACGGTCTACGACGGCAAGCACCACAGCGTCGACAGCAAGGAGATCGCGTTCA
>JBDTXV010000165.1:0-5684 GCA_040006015.1 Caldimonas sp. | reverse complement strand
ATGCCGGTGACCGTCGCGGTCGATTCCAACGGCGTCTCGGTGCACGAGACCGGGCCGAAGGAATGGCAAGCGAAGATCAGCTCGAGCATCGGCGGGATACCGGTCGCGGTGATCTGATCGAGCTCGATTTCGTCAAGGTTGCTTGCCGATCTCGGTCAGCAGCCGCGTCATCAGGTACAGGCGCGGCACGATCGAATCGAGCTCGATGTACTCGTCGCGCGCGTGAAAGCCCCAGCCGGCGAGGCCGAAGCTCTCGAGCACGACGACCTTGCCCGAGCGGCCGGCATAGCCGGCGTCGGTCGCGCCGCCGGTGCCCGGCACCAGGTCGAGCGTGCGGCCATCGAGCTCGGCATAGATCGCCTGGGCCCGCTTCGCGAGTGCCTGCGCGGCTTCGTTGGCGACGAACGGCGGGCGGCCGACCTCCATCGTCACCGTCGATACGGTGTCCGGGACCAGCTTGCCGCTGTCGACCTTGGCCTGAAGCGCGGCTCGCAGCTTCTCGGCGCCGTCGCGAACGGTCAGGCGGACGTCGGCACCGGCGACGGCACGCTCGGGAATCTGGTTGCGCACGACTCCGGCCTGCGCGGTCGTCCAGTTCAGCTGGGTGCCGGGGATGCCTTTCGCGACATCCCGGGTCTGCACCAGCTGGTGCGCGAGTTCGACCAGCGCATTGCGGCCGAGGTCGGGCGCGGCGCCGGCATGCGAAGACCGTCCCTTGACCTCGAGCGTCACGGTCGCGGTGCCGGCCGCGCCGAGCAACAAGCCTTCGTTCTTCGCGATCGCCTTCGCCCCGGTCGGCTCGCACGAGAACACGTAGTCGTGCTCTTCGGCGAGGGCCGCGATCGCTTCGCCCGATCCGTTCGAGCCGACTTCCTCGTCCGGGTTGAACAGCACCGTGACGCGCGCGTAGTTGCGCCAGCCGGCGTCGTTCAGGATCTTCAGCGCATGCAGGATCACCGCGATGCCGCCCTTGTCGTCGGCGATGCCGGGCCCGTAGAGCTTGTTGCCGTCGACGTGGTAGGGCTGCGTCGCCAGCGTGTTCGCCGGATAGACCGTGTCCATGTGCGCGATCAGCATGATGCGTTTCGTGCCGCTGCCGCTGAACGTGCCCTTGACGAGCGTCGCCGGTCCGCGCGTCGCCTTGATCCGTTCGGTCTGCGCACCCAGGTCTTTCAGGCGTCGCTCGGTGTAGTCGGCCATCTTCGCGAGGCCTTCGACGTTCGCGCTGCCGGATTCGATCAGCACCATCTCCTTCAGCGATTCGACGACTGCCGGCTCGGCGCGCCGTGCCGCATCGAGCAAGGTCGCATCGGGCGCCGCGGCCGCGCCGCCGGCGCCGAGCAGCGCCGCGGCGGCGCCGAGGGAAACGGCGAAATGGCGGAGCGCAATGCGGCGTGCGGACGATGGGCTGGACAGGGACATGATCGGAAATCCTCTACTTCTGTCGAGTCGGTCGACTTGCCGGTTCAGTCGTTTCGAACTGTTCGCTCTCGCCCGGTTTCAAGCGCCCTGCGCCGCGGCGAGTTCGGCATCCTTCTTCTTCGCCCGCAGCACGGCCGGCCGCGAGCCGATCCTCTCGATGCAGGCGCGTGTGACCGGCAACTCCGGCACGAGCTTGAACATTGTGGTCCACGCGAGCGCGGTGCCCCACAGCACATCAGCCGCGCCGGAGCGCTCGCCGAGCAGGTAGGGCCCCTTGCCGAGCTGACCGGTCAGCGTGTTCAGCACGTTCAGGTCGTAGTCGACGCCGAGCTCCTCGAACAGCGAAAGTGCCCCGGTCGAGCGCGTGTTCGGCGAGTGGAAGAGCGTCACGCGCGCAGTGGATGTGTTCATCTGATTTCGTCCTTCGCGTAAAGAGACCTGCATCGGCAGCCGCGATTTCGGAGCGGACCCGCGCGCAGCGCGACCCGTTCCGGGCGCGCCTCCCGGCGCCCGCGACGGCTCAAGCCACGAACCGCGCGAACGCGGTGTCGAGCCGGGCGACCATCGCGCGCTGCGTCGACGCATCGACGAAGCTCGACTCGAAGCTGTTGCGTGCGAGCGCATAGGCCTCGCGCGCGCCGAGTCGCGGCAGCGCCGCGAACGCCTCGACGAAGTTCTGGTTGATGTAGCCGCCGAAATAGGCCGGGTCGTCCGAATTGACGGTCGCCTTCAGTCCCGCATCGAGCAACTCGGCGAGGTTGTGCTCGGCCATGCTGCCGAAGACGCGCAGCTTCAGGTTCGACAGCGGACACACCGTCAGCGCGATGCCGTCGCGCGCGAGGCGCCGCACCAGCGCCGGATCCTCGACGCAGCGCACGCCGTGGTCGATGCGCTCGGCGTGCAGCACATCCAGCGCGTCGCGGATGTATTCGGGCGGACCTTCCTCGCCGGCGTGGGCGACGCGATGCAGGCCCTCGCGGCGCGCCCGCTCGAACACGCGCGCAAACTTCTCCGGCGGATGGCCGCGCTCGCTGCTGTCGAGGCCGACACCGATGAAATGGGCGCGATGCGGCAACGCCGCGTCCAGCGTCGCCAGCGCATCGGCCTCGTCGAGATGGCGCAGAAAGCAGAGGATCAGGCCGCTCGTGATGCCGAGCTCGCGCTCGCCGCGCACGCACGCCGCGGCGAGGCCGCGGATCACGCTGCCGATCTCGACGCCGCGCGCGGTATGCGTCTGCGGGTCGAAGAAGATCTCGGCATGGATCACGTTGTCGGCCGCGGCGCGCTCGAGATAGGCATACGCCATCTCGTCGAAGTCGCGTTCTTGCAGAAGCACGCTCGCGCCGGCGTAATAGATGTCGAGGAAGCTCTGCAGATCGGTGAACGCGTAGGCCGCGCGCAGCGCATCGACGCTCGGATACGCGAGCGCGACGCCGTTGCGCCGCGCCAGCGCGAAGATCAGCTCGGGCTCGAGCGAGCCCTCGATGTGGATGTGCAGCTCGGCCTTCGGCATCGCGCGCAACAGCTCGGGCAGGCGTGACGGCGAGATGGCGTCGAAATCGATCATCTGAAGCTCCGGATCGTCGCGGCCGCCGCGCCGCGCAACGAAGAAAGCGTCGCCCGGCGGCCGTCGCGAAAAAGAAAGGGCCGCCTCGCGGCGGCCCTCGATCGGCGAAGAAGGCCGCAGCGTCGCGCGCTGCAAGCGATGCTACTTCGCGCCGGGGATCGTCCCCTCGACGCCCTTCACGTAGAACTTGATGCCCTTCAGGAACTGGTCGTCGGGGATCTTGTCCTTCGCGACGACTTCCTTGCCGTCGTTGTCGAAGATCGGGCCTTTCCAGATCGAGAAGCTGCCGTCCTTCAGGCCGGCGCGCACCTTGTCGAGCTTGGCCTTCAGGTCGGCCGGCACCTTGTCGGAAATCGAGACCAGGTCGATCGCGCCTTCCTTGACGCCCCACCAGGTATCGGGGCCGGTCTTCCAGGTGCCGTCGAGCACGTCGCGCGTCGCCTTGACGTAGTACGGGCCCCAGTTGATCTGGCTCGACCCGAGGTGGGCCTTCGGGCCGTACGCGGTCATGTCGCTGTCCCAGCCGAACGCGTACTTGCCGGCCTTCTCGGCGGTCTGCAGCACGGCCGGCGAGTCGGTGTTCTGCATCAGCACGTCGGCGCCGCCGTTCATCAGCGACTGCGCGGCCTCGGTCTCCTTCGGCGGGTTGAACCACTCGTTGACCCAGACCACCTTGGTCTTGATCTTCGGGTTCACCGACTGCGCGCCCATCGTGAAGCTGTTGATGTTGCGGATCACCTCGGGAATCGGGATCGAGCCGACGACGCCGAGCGTGTTGGTCTTCGTCATGCCGCCGGCGATCACGCCGGCCATGTACGCGCCTTCGTAGGTCCGCGTGTCGTAGGTCCGCATGTTCTCGGCGCTCTTGTAGCCCGTCGCATGCTCGAACTTGACGTCCTTCATGTCGGCGGCGACCTTCAGCATCGGCTCCATGTAGCCGAACGTCGTGCCGAAGATCAGCTTGTTGCCCTGGCTCGCCATGTCGCGGAAGACGCGCTCGGCATCGGCGGCCTCGGGCACCTTCTCGACGAAGCTCGTGACGACGCGCGAGCCGAACTCCTTCTCGACCGCCTTACGGCCGTTGTCGTGCGCGAAGGTCCAGCCACCGTCGCCGACCGGGCCGACGTACGCGAACGCGATCTTCAGCGGTGCCGACGCCGCGCTCGCCGGTGTCGGCAGCGCCGGGCTGGTTGTCGTCGTGGTCGTGGTCGTCGTCGTCGCTGCGGACGCCGCCGGCGGCGTCGCGACGACGACGGTTTCTTCCTTCTTGCTGCAGCCCGAAAGCGCCGCGAGCGCCGCCAGTGAGCTCCAGCCTGCGAATTTGATCCAGGTTCGTTTCGAGAGGGTCATGGGATCTCCAGGTTGAAAGAGAAAAAAAACGGTGTCGGCGACGCCTGGCACAAAGGTCAGCGCGGATTATCGAACAGCTCAGCCGCCGGGGAAGAACGGCTTGCCGATCGACGCCGGCATGTTGACTCTGATGAACGCCGCGTTGCGCGAGATCAGCACCAGCACGAGGATCGTCGCCAGGTAGGGCAGCATCGTCAGAAACTGGCTCGGCACCTGCACGCCTTCGCCCTGCATATAGAACTGCAGCATCGTGACGCCGCCGAACAGATAGGCGCCGAGCAGCACGCGCGCCGGCCGCCAGGTCGCGAACGTCGTCAGCGCGAGCGCGATCCAGCCCTTGCCGGCCGTCATCCCCTCGACCCAGAACGGCGTATAGACGACCGAGATGTAGGCTCCCGAAATGCCGCACAGCGCGCCGCCGATCATCACCGCGGCGAGACGGATTCGCCGTACCGGGTAGCCGAGCGCATGCGCAGATTCCGGCGATTCGCCGACCGCGCGCAGCACCAGCCCGGCGCGCGAGCGATAGAGGAACCAGGCCAGCGCGACCGTCAGCGCGATCGCGATGTAGACCATCGGATGCTGGCGGAACAGCGCCGGCCCGACGAACGGGATGTCGGCCAGACCCGGGATCTCGAAGCGCGGCCGCTCGGTCAGCTTCTCCTGCGTGTAGCGGATTCCGGCGAACGCCGAGAAGCCGGCGCCGAACAGGCTCAGCGCGAGGCCGCTCGCATACTGGTTCGTGTTGAGCCAGATCACGAGCACGCCGAACGCAGCGGCGAGCAGCGCGCCGGCGCCGGCACCGGCCGCGAACGCGATCCAGTCGCTGCCGGTGTGCACCGCGGTCGCATAGCCGGCGACCGCGGCGACCAGCATCATCCCTTCGGCGCCGAGGTTGACGACGCCGGCGCGCTCGTTGATCAGCAGGCCGAGCGCCGCGAATGCGAGCACGGTGCCGGCGTTCAACGTCGCGGCGAGCAGCAGGGCGAGGGCTTCCATCAGACGCTCTCCTTCGGCGCGAGCGCCGCGGTGGTGCCGATCGCGCCGAGCGGCGGCGCGATCGGGTTTGGCTTCGGCGTCGCCGGCGCGGCGCGCGCGGCTCTCCAGCGCACGCGGTAGTGGATCAGCGTGTCGCACGCGAGCAGCGTGAACAGCAGCAGCCCCTGGAACACGCCGGTCAGCGATTTCGGCAGCCCGAGGCGCGACTGCGCGAGCTCGCCGCCGATGTAGAACATGCTCATCAGCACCGCCGAAAAGACGATGCCGAGCGGATGCAGGCGGCCGACGAACGCGACGATGATCGCCGCGAAGCCGTAGCCGGCCGGCACGTGCGGCGTCAGCTGGC
>JBDTXV010000164.1:0-5741 GCA_040006015.1 Caldimonas sp. | reverse complement strand
CTATCGCGAGCTGCATGCGCAGGCCGATGCGATCGCCGGCTGGCTGCAGAGCGTCGGCGTCGCGGCCGGCGACCGCGTCGCGATCTACATGCAGAACTGCCCGCAGTTCGTCGCCGCCTATTACGGGGTGCTGCGTGCGAATGCGGTCGTCGTGCCGGTCAATCCGATGAACCGCGCCGAGGAGTTCAAGCACTACATCGTCGATCCCGGAACGAAGGTCGCGATCTGCAGCGCCGATCTCGCCGGCATCGTCGAGACCGCGAACGCGGCGCTGTCGCCGGGCGAGCGCCTGGCCCGGGTCCTCGTCACGCGCTACACCGACGCGATGCCGGACGGCCCGCTCGACCCCGGCGACGCGGCGCCGGCCGCGATGGACGGGTGGCTGCGCGCCGATCCGCCGCTGCCGACCGGCCATGTGCGCTGGACCGACGCGCTCGCCGCTGGGCTGGCGCCGGGACCGCACACCGCGAAGCCCGACGACCTCGCGATGCTCCCGTACACGTCGGGCACGACCGGCTTGCCGAAGGGCTGCATGCACACCCATCGCACGCTGATGCACAACACGGTCGGCGGGCAGTGGAGCTATGCCGCGCCCGAGTCGATCGGCCTCGGCGTCGTGCCGATGTTCCACATCACCGGGATGCTGTACGGCGTGCTCGGCGTGATCCACAGCGGCTCGACGCACGTGCTGATGCCGCGCTGGGACCGCGAGCTCGCCGGACGCCTGATCTCGCGCTACCGGATCACGCACTGGACCTGCATCCCGACGATGGTGATCGACCTGTTCGGCAGCCCGAACTACAAGAGCTTCGACCTGTCGAGCCTGCGCTACATCAGCGGTGGCGGCGCGGCGATGCCGCATGCGGTGGCGCAGCGCCTGCTCGACGAGTTCGGCCTGACCTTCGCCGAAGGCTACGGCCTGACCGAAACCGCGGCGCCGAGCCACGCCAATCCGCCCGAGCGCGCGAAGCTGCAGTGCCTCGGCATTCCGATCTTCGGCGTCGATTCGCGTGTCGTCGATCCGCTGACGCTCGAGGAGTTGTCGGTCGGCGAGGTCGGCGAGATCATCACGCGCGGTCCGATGGTGTTCAAGGGCTACTGGCGTCATCCCGAGGCGACGAAGGACGCGTTCATCGAGTTCGAAGGCCACAGCTTCTTCCGCACCGGCGACCTCGGCCGGATGGACGAAGAGGGCTACTTCTTCATGACCGACCGGCTGAAGCGGATGATCAATGCGAGCGGCTACAAAGTCTGGCCGGCCGAGGTCGAGATGCTGCTGTACAGGCATCCGGCGGTGCAGGAGGCCTGCATCATCGCGGCGCGCGACGCGTATCGCGGCGAGACCGTCAAGGCGATCGTCGTGTTGCGCGCCGATGCGAAGGGCAAGACGAAGGCCGAAGACATCACCGAATGGGCGCGCGAGAACATGGCGGCCTACAAGGTGCCGAAGATCGTCGAGTTCGTCGACGCGTTGCCGAAATCCGGCTCCGGCAAGGTGATGTGGCGGCTGCTGCAGGACCAGGAAGCGGCGCGTTCGGCAGCGCCGACCGATTCGGTCTGAACCCGGTCCGCGCAGGCCATCAGACTTCGATCCAGCGCGAGTTCTCGCGCCGGAAGCGCTCGGTCAGCTCGACCGCGAACGCGCCGGCCTCGGGCTGCCAGACCTGGCGCTCGACCTCGATCTCGTCGGCGGCGACGCGCAGTACATTGAACGAATTCGATTCGCCGCGGCCGCGCGTCGAGGTCGCGGTCGCCGCCTGCACCGCGAGCGCCGCGAAGCCGGGCAGCTCGTAGCGCTGCGACGTGTCGCCTGCATGGCTCGTGTGCAGATGGCCGGCGAGCAGCAGGTCGACGCCGCAGCGCGCGAAGGCTTCCATCGCCATGCGCGCACGGCCGACGAGCTCCTCGTCTTTCTCGGGGCTGTCCGGAAGGTCGAACGGATGGTGCGTCACGACGACCTTGGTCACCGACTCGTCGAGGCCTTCGAGCCGGCGCCGGATCGATTCGACCTGCTCCTCGTTGATCCGTCCGTCCTTGAACGTCAGCGCGCGCGCCGTGTTGATGCCGAGCACCGCGATTTCGCCGTCGACGAACGCCGGCTCGAGGGCCCCGATGTGCCGACGATATTTTCCGAGCGGCATCAGGAAGCGCTCCCAGACGCGATAGAGCGGCACGTCGTGGTTGCCGGGCACGACGATCTGCGGCTTCGGCAGGCGCTCGAGGAAGGCGCGCGCCTCCTTGAACTCGGCGGTGCGGGCGCGCTGCGTCAGGTCTCCGGAGACGACGACGACATCGGGTGCGAGCGCCGCGACCGTTGCCGCGAGCGGATCGAGGATCGCGGCATCGACGCGGCCGAAGTGCAGGTCCGACAGGTGAACGAGTGTGCGCATCGCGAAGGTCCTCAGGCCGGCGGCGCCGGTTCCGGTCGCGGCCGCATCACCGAGAGCGCTTCCGGGCGGATCCGGTAGCGCAGCGGCGGCGTCATCACCGTCACTTCGCCGTCGGTCGCGACGCGCACGCGCTTGTGGCGGCTCTCGACGACGATCTCGGCGGCCGTCATCACGTCGAAGTCGCGGGCCTGGCGCAGGTGGCCGGTCAATGCGCGCAGCGCGAGCAGCAGCAGCCTGAAGCGGCCCGGGCGCTGCGCGACGTAGAGGCTGAGGCAGCCGCCGTCGAGGCGGCTGCGCTCGCCGATCGCGAAGCCTTCCATCCGGTACTCGTTGTTGCCGATGAAGACGAACGGTGTGCGGCGCAGGCGATCGTCGCCGTCGACGACGAGGCGCACGCTCATGAACGGATAGCGCCGCAGCGCCGCGAGCGACGCCCAGACCAGCGCCGGCCACTTGCCGCGGCCGAGGCGCTTCTGCTGCCGTTCGCGGTCGCGCACGATGTCGGGGTAGAGGCCGAGGCTCGAGTTGTTGATGAAGCAGCGGTCGTTGACCGAGCCGACATCGACCCGATGCGCGACGCCGCCGACGATCGCGGCGACCGCCGCCTCGAGATCGGCCGGTATGCCGACGTCGCGCGCGAAATGATTCAGCGTGCCGAGCGGCAGCACGCCGAGCGTCGCGTCCTTGCCGAGCAGCGCCGCGGCGATCGAGCTGACCGTGCCGTCGCCGCCGCCGGCGACGATGACGTCCGGCTTGCGCGCGAGGGCCGCGTCGACGCATTCGTCGATCTCCGCGCCGCTGTGCGCGAGCCGGATTTCGGCGTCGGCGCCGGCCGCATCGAACAGGGCGCGCAGTCGATCGAGCGCCTCCTTGTCGTTGCCGGTGCCGGAAGCGGCATTGACGATCACGCAGATCGTCCGCTTCGGGCGGCTGCCGTCGTTCGCCGCGGCGTCGTTCATCGCGCGTCGTCGGCCTGCGCCGCGATGCCGGCGACGGCCGGGTCGTGCGCGGCTTCGCGCCAGAACGTCGCGAGCGCGGTCAGGCAGAGCGCGAGCCAGGCGACGCCCTCGGCGAAAGCGGCGGCGACGTCGCTCAGGTAGTGCACGCCCAGATACATCCGGCTCAGCGCGACGAGGCCGATCACGACGACCGCGCCGACGAGCATCAGCACGCGCGGCAGCGGCCGGCGCGTGCGGTCGAAGACCCAGACGACGAGGAGTCCGTACAGCACCGTGCTGCCGGCGACATGCCCGCTCGGAAAGCTGTAGCTCGACAAGGTCAGCAGCGGATCGTCGAAGACCGGGCGTGCGCGGTGGAACGCGAGTTTCATCAGCACGTTCAGCGCGAGCCCGCCGGCGACGCAGACGAGAAGCGCGGTGAGTCGGCGCCAGTGCCGTTGCCAGAGCAGGAACAGCGCCGCGGCGCCGGTATAGATCGAGACCGCGACGGTCGAATGCAGCTGCGTGATCGCAAGCATCAGCTCCGTCATTCGCGTCGTCGCATGCCGGTGCAGCCATTGCGCGACCTGCACGTCGATCACGGTCAGGCGTTCGGCGTTGACGACGTCTTCGGCGATCGCGCCGAACAGCCACGCCGCCGTGAGCATCAGCAATGCACCGAAGCCGAGGTGCCAGGCCAGCCGGGCCCGCGCGGACGCCGGCGCTCTCATGCGCAAAACCGGCACGCCTACAGGTCGGTCGGCATCGTCACCGGATTGCCGGCCGCGTCGCGACCGGGTGTCGACGCGATCACGCCGCACGCGATGCGGGCGCCCGAGTTGCCGGTCGGCTGTGTCTTGTAGTCGTCGGGGCTGACATGCACGATCAGCGCCTTGCCGGCGAGATCGCCAGCGCCGGAGCCGAGCACGCTGCCGGCGACGCGCATGCGCACCGTCGCATTGCCGCTCGCATCGGCCTTCAGCGCCGCCAGGTCGCCGGCGTGATGCTCGGCGCCCTGCGGGCCGTGCGGCTTGCCGGTCGGGTTCAGATGGCCGCCGGCGCTCATCCCGTCGCCGCTCGCGCAGTCGCCTTTTTCGTGGATGTGGAAGCCGTGCTCCTGGTTCGGCACGAGTCCCGAGATGCGGCCGCGCATCAGCACTTGAGCACC
Source organism: Caldimonas sp. (assembly GCA_040006015.1). Lineage (GTDB taxonomy): Bacteria > Pseudomonadota > Gammaproteobacteria > Burkholderiales > Burkholderiaceae_C > Schlegelella_A. The sequence continues at coordinate 1,245 of JBDTXV010000164.1, read as the reverse complement.
GTCCTGCGTGAACCAGACCGAGCCCGCCGCGCTGTTGCCGCGCGTCGGCTGCAGCACCGCGACGACGCTCGTCGCCGGCGCGGTCGGCGCGGTGGTGCATGCGGCGACGAGGAGCGCGCCGGACAGCGCAAGGACAGCAGACTTCATGACGCGAGCCTCGGGTGGATGAAGCGGCCGATGATATCCGTCGACGCCGCAGTCCACCGCGATTCGCCGTGTCAGTAAGTGGCCCGGCCGCCTGAAAGATCGAAGACCGATCCGGTGCTGAACGAGCATTCCTCCGATGCGAGCCAGGCCACCATCGCGGCGGCTTCCCCGACTTCGAGAAAGCGCGCCATCGGAATCTTCGACAGCATGAAATCGATGTGGGTCTGCGTCATCTGGTCGAAGATCGCGGTCCTCGCGGCGGCCGGCGAGACCGCGTTGACGAGCACGCCTTTCGTCGCGAGCTCCTTGCCCAGCGATTTCGTCAGCGCGATCAGCCCGGCCTTCGATGCGCTGTAGTGCGACGCGTTCGGATTGCCTTCCTTGCCGGCGACCGAGGCGATGTTGACGATGCGACCGTAGCCGGCGCGAACCATCTGCGGCACGACCGCGCGGCAGGTCAGGTACGGTCCGACCAGGTTGACGTCGATCACGCGGCGCCAGACCCCCGGCTCGAGCTCCCAGGTCGGCCCGTTGCCGCCGGTGATGCCGGCGTTGTTGACGAGGATGTCTATGCGGCCGTGCGCGGCGATCGCCGCGGCCGTGGCGGCAGCGACCGATTGCTCGTCGCTCAGCTCGACCCGGCCGGTGTCGACGCTGCCGCGTCCGGCCAGGGTTCCGTGCGCCTTCGCGAGCTGGGCTTCGTCGATGTCCCAGAGCACGACGCGCGCGCCGGAGTCGAGCATGCGTTCGGCGATCGCGTAGCCGATGCCCTGCGCGCCGCCGGTGACGATCGCGACGCGTCCTTCGAGGTCGATGCGGTTCATCGCGACGCTCCCTGCGCCGGCAGGCCCCGCAATGCCTCGGCGCCGCCAGGCGTCGCGCGACAGTCGGCGATGTACTGGCGGATGATCTCGGCGAAATCGGTGTCGGGTCTGAGACCGAGCCGTGCCGCGCGCTCGGCGGTCGCGCCCTTCGGCCAGTTCGCGACGATGGCGGCGATCGTCGGATCGGGAACGAAGCGCACACGCTCGCGCACCTCCCGGCCGGCGACCGCTTCGAGTGCCGCGAGCATCTCGGAGACGCGCGCATTGACCGCCG
>JBDTXV010000163.1:0-5751 GCA_040006015.1 Caldimonas sp. | reverse complement strand
ATCACGTTGCCGGGCTCGATGAATGCCACGTAGTCGCCGGTCGAGTTCGCGCCGGCCATGCTTTCATGGCCGAGGCGGACAAACTCGTCGATGTAGAACTGATAGTTCGTGAACAGCACGAAATTCTGGAAGTGCTCCGGATCGGTTCCGGTGTAGTGGCGAAGCCGATGCAGCGAGTAGTCGACCCGCGGTGCCGTGAACAGCGCGAGCGGACTGGCTTCGCCGGGCGCCGGCTCGAAAGTGCCGTTCGCGATGCCGTCGTCCATCGCGCCGAGATCAGGCAAGTCGAATATGTCGCGCATCAGCAGGCGCCGTTCGGCATCCAGATTGCCTTCGATGTGGTCGTGCTCGGCGAACGAGAAATGGACCGGGATCGGCTGCGCACCGGTTCCTATCTCGAGCGAGACACCGTGGTTCTTCAGCAGCAGGCGAAACTGCTCGAGGTAGTAGTTGCCGAACAGGTCTGGCCGGGTCAGCGTCGTCTCGTAGGTGCCGGGGCCCGAGACGAAACCATAGCTGAGCCGCGAGTCGGCCCGTGCGACCGTATCGGTATGAACGCGCACGAACGGATACGTCGCGCGGACGCGGCCGGTCAGCGGCTGTCCGCTGACGAACGCCTGCAGCGCGTTCTTCAGATGGGTCACGCTGCCTTCGTAGATTGCGCGGACCTGCGCGAGTGCTGCGGCGGGTTCGTCGAAGCGTGCCGGTGCGACGTAACGAGGAACCAGCGAGACGGGATCTTTCTTCACGAGGCTCCTATTCTTGCAAACGCCCGATCGCCGAAAGCGCCGGTCTAGAGCAGATTTTCGAAGACGACGATTTCCGGCGCGCTGGCGAACATCGGCGCGGCCGCGGCGATCGCCGCCGCGATATGAGGCGTCTTCATGTGGGCGTCGGCGGCGGCCTGGTCGCTCCACGCTTCGAAGGTCTGGAACACATGCGGCGCGTCTGGACGCCGGAACAGTTCGTACGAAACACACCCCGCTTCGCGACGTGACGCGGCGACGAGTTGGAGAAGAATCGCGCGCGCCTCTTCCGCGGATTCCGGCTTGACGACGATGCGGGCCATCACGTGAGTCATTGTTGACTCCCTCTGTTGGGATCGGGATCGGCGGGGCTCGGCGCACCAAGACCCGTGCTCCGATGATGCCGCAGTTCGCAAGCCGATCGGGAGCGAACCGGGGCGGGCTCTTACACTGCCGCAGCCATGGTCGGTCGTGCAAACACCGCTCAGTGGCGCAACGAGGTCCGCGATGAAGGTATTGGTTCTCGGCAGCGGTGTGATCGGCGTTTCCGCAGCCTACGAGCTCGCACTGTCCGGACACGACGTCATCGTGCTGGATCGTCAACCCGGCCCGGCCCTGGAGACCAGCTTCGCCAATGCCGGCGAGATCTCGCCGGGATATTCCGCCCCGTGGGCCGGGCCGGGTGTGCCGCTGAAGGCCGTCAAATGGCTGGCGATGCGGCATCGACCGCTGGTGGTCCGCGCAATCGCCGATCCGGCGCTGATCCGCTGGGTCCTGATGATGTTGCGCAACTGCACCACGCGCCGCTACGAGCTCAACAAGAGCCGGATGATGCGGCTCGCCGAATACAGCCGGGACTGTCTGCGGACCCTGCGCGAGCGCACCGGTATCCGTTATGACGAGCGCATGCGGGGAACGCTCCAGCTCTTCCGCACGCAAAGGCAACTGGACTCGAGCGCTGCCGACGTCGCCGTGCTGCGGGAGAGCGGGGTCGCGTTCGAATTGCTCGATGCCACCGGCTGCATCGTGCACGAACCGGCCCTCGCCGCGGTGCGAGAAAAATTCGTCGGCGGCCTTCGATTGCCCGGTGACGAAACAGGGGACTGCTTCAAGTTCACGCAGCGCCTCGCCGCGCTCGCCGCCGAACGGGGCGTCGATTTCCGCTACGGAACCCGCATCGACCGCTTGCACGCTTCGGGCTCGCGCATCGTCGGCGTCGAGACCGACACCGCGACGCTTCGGGCCGACGCCTATCTCGTCGCACTCGGCAGCTATTCGCCGCTGCTGCTGCGGCCGCTCGGTATGCGCATCCCGGTGTATCCGGTCAAGGGCTACTCGATCACTGTGCCGATCGCCGATGCGAGCGGTGCGCCCGAGTCGACCGTGATGGACGAAACCCATAAGGTCGCGGTGACGCGGCTCGGCGACCGAATACGCGTCGGCGGCACCGCCGAGCTCAGCGGCTACACGCTGAAGCTGCACGATGCGCGGCGCCGCACGCTCGAGCATGTCGTGACCGACCTGTTCCCGCGCGGCGGCGACATCGCGCGCGCCGAGTTCTGGTGCGGTTTGCGGCCGATGACGCCGGACGGCACGCCGCTCGTCGGTCCGACTCCGATCGCCAATCTGTTCCTTGCGACCGGCCATGGAACGCTGGGCTGGACGATGGCCGCAGGGACCGCGCGGGTGATCGCCGACTTGATCTCGGGGCGGGCGCCGCAGATCGATCTTTCGGGTCTGACCCTCGAGCGCTATGCGACCGCGCGGGGCTGAGTCGATCGCGCGAGCGCGCTGCGCCCCGGTCCGATGACGACCGCCAGCGCCGACGCCCGGATCCGCACGTCGAACTCGGCGACCGCCTCGAGCGGTTCGCCATCGGCGGCGAGCGGAATCGGCGTGCGGCTCCGCACGTTCAACGTGGTGTAGCCCCAGGTCGCGATCCGGCGGTCGCGCAGATGCGTTCCTGCGACGAGGCGCGGCAGCATCCGCAGCGCCCCGGCTCGTCCGAAGGCGCCGGCTAGCAACAGGTCGAGGCGGCCGTCGTCGATGCGCGCATCGGGGATTGCCGGCATGCCGCCGCCGAAGGTCGGCGTGTTGCAGGTCGACGCGAACAGTGCCGAGCCGGCATGTTCGACGCGGCCGTCGACGCTGACACACAGGTCCCACGTCCGCAGCGCCGCGAGCTCGCGCAGGGTCGCCCAAAGATAACGAGGCATTCCGCCGAGCCAGCGCGGACCGGCGACCGTGCGCGCGCAGACCGCCGCATCGAAGCCCGCGCAGAGGCTCGAAACGAACCCGACCTTCCCGTGAGCGCAGCTCATCTCGCCGACATCGACGGCGACCGCCGGCGCGGTCAGGGCATGCTGCAATGCGGGCGTCCACGGCATCGGAAACAGACCAAGCGCCCGCGCGGTGTCGTTGCCGCTGCCGAGCGGGACCAGCGCCAGTGCATGGCGCCGCTCGATCGCCGGGCCCATCAGATGATGCAGCGTGCCGTCGCCGCCGATCGCGACGACGCGGCTCGAATCCGGCAGCGAACGCAATGTCGCGTGCGCCTGCTCGATGCAGTCTGTGACGACCAGCGGCACGATCGGTGCGTGGCGCGCGAGCCATTGCGCGACAGGCACTCGCAGCGCCGCAGCCCTTCCGCCGGCGGCGCGGGGATTGAGCAGCACCAGTGCCGTCGTCATCCGCCGCGATTGGATCAGCGCTCGCGTCCGTCGCGCAGCGGGTCTACCCGTGATGCGCATGCGGTGCGCGGCGTCCGGACGCCCGCTGCCGGGTAGCCGCTTGGCGATCGCGGCGCGGCGAGGTGCGCCTGGAGTTCGATTCTTCGGAGCGCCGGAAGCGCTCCTGAATTCAGGCTGAAAGCGGAGCGTCGGGCCAGTGCCGGGCTTGCAGCGCGGGGTGCGCAGCTTCATAGCCCAGCGCATCGCCTTCACTGGCACAAGGGTCACCGGTCTGCTTCATCGTCGCGCCGGCATTGGCCTCGCGTTTTCCGGCCTGATACCAGCGCCGAACGTCCTCAACCCAATCCGCATCGCTGGCCATCGAGCACCCCTTGTCGACGCCTTGTCCGCAGCGTCACCCTGAATCGTCCGCGCAGTGTCGGCCGCGCGCTATCGGCGCTATTTGTGAGTTTCGGTAGGACCCGGCTTACGAGGCCGTCGCCCTCGTTCATCGCACTAGCGAGGCGGCAACCGGTTGCTGGACACATCCGACATGCATTAGGAGCCGGCGCCTACAGGCGAAGATCGGCCGCGCGGCAAAACTGGTGCGTGACCGCGATGCGCAGTTCCGGCATTGCACCGGTTCTCGGGCTCCCGGCAGTTCAGGAGATTGCGATGAAGATTCGATTCACTTCCATATGCGCGGCGGCCGCCGCCGCTGCCGCAATCGCGGCGGTGCCTTTCGGCGCGATCGCGGCAGAACCCGCCGATCATCCGAACGACGCGCCTCGCGCCATCGCGGGTGCGAGTGTTGGCCGCATCGTCAGCATCGAACCGATCCGCACGCGTCCGAAAGGCTCAGGCGTCGGCGCCGTGGCCGGTGGCGTCGTCGGCGGCGTTCTCGGCCACGAGGTGTTCGGCGGAACCGCCGCGACCGCGATCGGTGCGGTCGGTGGCGCGGTCGCCGGCAACAACCTCGAGCGCAATCACAGGGAAGGCGTCGCCGGCTACACGGTCAGCGTGCGTCTCAACAACGGCGGGTCGCGTTCGTTCTCGCAGACGCAAGTCGGCGGATTGCATGTGGGCGACCGGGTCCGTGTTCAGGGAGGTCGCATCCACCGCATCTGATCGGTTCAGAATCGGGAGATGGCGAAGACGTCTGCGATACGGGTCGGAGTCGGCGGGTGGACTTATGCGCCGTGGCGCGCCAACTTCTTCCCCGAAGGGCTGCCCCATCATCGCGAGCTCGAATACGCTTCCGAACGCCTGACCGCTATCGAGATAAACGGCACGTACTACCGGACGCAGAAGCCGGAAAGCTTCGCGAAGTGGCGCGACGAAACCCCGCCGGGTTTCATGTTCAGCGTGAAGGCGTCGCGCTACGCGACGAACCAGCGCGTCCTCGCCGATGCAGGCGATTCGATCGAGCGCTTCGTCAACAGCGGTCTCGCCGAGCTCGGGCCCAAGCTCGGTCCGCTGATCTGGCAGTTCATGCCGACAAAGCGCTTCGATCCGGCCGACTTCGAGGCTTTCCTGGCGCTGCTGCCGAAGAGTGTCGACGGGCTAAAGCTGCGCCACGCGATGGACGTGCGGCACGAAAGCTTCATGACGCCGGAATATCTGAAGCTCGCTCGCAAGTACAAGGTCGCGACGGTGTTCGCCGATTCCGATGAATATCCGTCGTTTGCCGATCTGACTGGCGACTTCGTTTATGCGCGCCTGATGCGCACCGAGTCGGCCGTGAAGACCGGCTATCCGGCAGCGGCGCTCGACCGCTGGGCCGCACGCGCCAGGACCTGGGTCGAAGGGGGTGAGCCCGACGAATTGCCTCGCGTCGAAGCGAGTCAAGGGCAGACGAAGGCGCGCGACGCCTTCGTGTATTTCATCAGCGGCGCGAAGGAGCGCGCGCCCGCCGCGGCGATGGCGCTGCTCGAACTCCTGCAAGTCTGACTGTCGTTCGGTCGTCGCGCCTCGAGCTCCGCGACTTTCCGTCCTTGCGCGCAAGTGTGCTTGCGGCGCGTCGTGCGCAGGCAGATGATCCAACCCCTGCCGCCCAACGTCTGCCGGGGAACCCGCCATGGATCGTGTCGCCCAGTCCAAGCCTTTCTACCAATCGCTCTATCTGCAGGTCATCACCGCGATCGTGATCGGCGTGCTGCTCGGGCACTTCTACCCGCAGGCAGGCGAAGCGATGAAGCCGCTCGGCGACGGCTTCATCAAGCTGATCAAGATGATCATCGCGCCGATCATCTTCTGCACCGTCGTCGTCGGCATCGCCGGGATGGAGGACATGAAGAAGGTCGGCAAGACCGGCGGCCTCGCGCTGCTCTATTTCG
>JBDTXV010000162.1:0-5768 GCA_040006015.1 Caldimonas sp. | reverse complement strand
TGGAAGTGGATCGTTCGTCCCGACGCGACCGGCCAGCTTGCCGACTGGGTCGGGCGGCCTAGCCCAGTGCGATTGACCGGCTCGCGGTTGATCGCGAGTCAGCGAGCTATCGAGGAACGTCAGATCGGCGTCGGCCCATGAGCGTCGTCGATCACCGGCGACTCTCCTTTGCGAACTCAATCGAACAAGCGCTTCGGCGCGCGGCTCTGATCGATGCCCGAAAGCATCGCGTCAAGGCGCTTCGGCAAGGGATAGAGTGACGGCATCGACCGGTTGCGCTCGCGCATTCGGTCACCCATCAGGAGCGCTGCAATGACTTCCCTAAATCCGGTGGTGGCCCGCGTCACGGCGCGCGTGCGCGAACGCAGCGCGGCGAGTCGCAAGACCTATCTGGCCCATGTCGCCGCCGCGGGCGGCGATGGCCCGCAGCGCGGGCGCATCAGCTGCACCAACCTCGCCCACGCGATGGCGGCATCGCCGGCGCGCGACAAGATCGCGATTCGCGAGCAGCACGTTCCGAACATCGCGATCGTCTCCGCCTACAACGACATGCTGTCGGCGCACCAGCCGCTCGAGCATTTTCCGGAAGCGATCAAGCGTGCCGCGCGCAAAGCCGGCGCGACCGCGCAGTTCGCCGGCGGCGTGCCGGCGATGTGCGACGGCGTCACGCAGGGACAGCCGGGCATGGAGCTGTCGCTGTGGTCGCGCGACATCATCGCGCAGGCGACCGCGATCGCGCTGACGCATGCGATGTTCGATGCCGCGCTGATGCTCGGCGTCTGCGACAAGATCGTCCCGGGGCTGCTGATCGGCGCGCTCGCGTTCGGCCATCTGCCGACGATCTTCGTGCCGGCAGGGCCGATGACCTCGGGGCTGCCGAACGACGAGAAGGCCAGGGTGCGCCAGCTCTACGCGCAGGGCAAGGTCGACCGCGCACAGCTGCTGAAGGCCGAGATGGCGAGCTATCACGGCGCCGGCACCTGCACGTTCTACGGCACCGCGAATTCGAACCAGATGTTGATGGAGGTGATGGGCCTTCATCTGCCCGGCAGCGCCTTCGTCAATCCCGGCACGCCGCTGCGCGATGCGCTGACTGCCGCGGCGGCGAAGCGGGTCGCCGGGCTGACCGCGCTCGGCCCTGCGTACACGCCGATCGCCGAAGTCGTCGACGAGCGCGCGATCGTCAATGCGATCGTCGGGCTGCTCGCGACCGGCGGCTCGACCAACCATACGCTGCACCTCGTCGCGATCGCACGAGCCGCGGGCATCGCGATCGACTGGACCGATTTCGACGAGCTCTCGGCCGCGACTCCGCTGCTGGCGCGGATGTACCCGAACGGCCAGGCCGACGTGAACCATTTCCATGCTGCGGGCGGCATGGGGCTCTTGATCCGCGAGCTGCTCGATGCCGGACTGCTGCACGAAGACGTCAAGACCGTCGTCGGCGAAGGCCTGCGCGCCTATGCCGACGAGCCCTGGCTCGACGAAGGACGCCTGGCCTGGCGCGCGGCGCCGGCGGCGTCGTCCGACCCGACGGTGCTGCGCAGCGCGGCCGATCCGTTCCAGCGCGACGGCGGCGTGCGGCTGCTCAGCGGCAACCTCGGCCGCTCGATCTTCAAGGCGTCGGCGGTCAAGCCCGAGCATCGGGTCGTGACCGCGGCAGCGCGCGTCTTCGACACGCAGGACGACGTGATCTCGGCGTTCAAGGCCGGCGAGCTCGACCGCGACGTCATCGTCGCAGTGCGCTTCCAGGGGCCGCGCGCGAACGGCATGCCCGAGCTGCACAAGCTGACGCCGAGCCTGTCGGTGCTGCAGGATCGCGGTTTCAAGGTCGCGCTCGTCACCGACGGGCGCATGAGCGGCGCCTCGGGCAAGGTGCCGGCCGCGATCCACGTGACTCCCGAGGCCGCCGCCGGCGGTCCACTGGCGAAGCTGCACGACGGCGACCTGGTCCGCCTCGACGGCGACGGCGGCGTGCTCGAAGCGATGGTCGACCCGGTGGTCTGGAGCTCGCGCGAAAGCGCGACGGCCAGGCCCGGAGTCGCCGACCACGGCCACGGCCGCGAGCTGTTCGCGAGCCATCGCCACGCCTGCGCCGGTGCCGAAGAAGGCGCGGTCAGCTGGGCCGCCTGAGCGCGCCGCGATGCAGCGCTTCGATTCGATCGTCGTCGTCGGCGCCGGCGCGGTCGGCGGTTTCTTCGGTGCGATGCTGGCCCGCACCGGCCATCGCGTGACGCTGGTCGGGCGCGCCGCGCATGTGCAGGCGATCGAGCGCGACGGCCTGCTGCTCGAGATGGCCGGACGTACCGAAGCGGTCCGGCTCGCGGCGAGCAGCGACCTGGCCGCCGTTCGCGGCGCCGGCCTCGTGCTGTTCAGCGTCAAGTCGACCGATACCGATGCGGTGGCGCGCGTGATCGCGCCGCACCTCGATGCCGACGCACTCGTGCTGAGCCTGCAGAACGGCGTCGAGAACGCGCCGACGATCGCCCGCCATGTTCGCCAGACCGTCGTGCCGGCGGTCGTTTATGTCGCCACTGCGGCGCCGGCGCCCGGCCGGGTCACGCACCACGGCCGCGGCGATCTCGTGATCGGCGCATTGCGCGATCAGGCGACCTCGTCCGATCGATCGATCGACGCGAAGCTGAAAGACCTCGTCGACCTGTTCGCGACCGCGAAGGTGCCGGTGCGGATTTCGACCGACGTGATGGCCGAGCTCTGGTCGAAGCTGATGGTGAACTGCGCCTACAACGCGATCTCGGGCCTCGCGCAGGCGACTTACGGGCAACTCGTCGCGCTGGCGCCGATCCGCGAGCTGCAGCAGGAGGTCGTGCGCGAGGTCGTCGCACTGGCCGCCGCCGAGGGCGTGGACCTGCCGATCGCGGCGTCGCTCGCGGCGATGGAGCGCATCGCGGCGGCGATGCCGGCGCAGCTTTCGTCGACGGCGCAGGACATGGCGCGCCGCAAGCCGAGCGAGATCGAGCATCTGAACGGCTTCGTCGCCCGGCGCGGCCGCGAGCTCGGCGTGCCGACGCCGGCCAATCACGCGCTGTACGCGCTGGTCAAGCTGGTCGAGGCCGGGCATCGCGCCGGCGATTCGGTCGGACCGCAAACTTCGGCCGCGGAGACTCGATGACCGCTGCGTTCGCGTGCGCACACGACGACGTGCAAAGACCGGTGCCGGATGTGTTCGCGCAAGCGCTGCGCGAGCTAGGTCTGGCCGAGGCGTTGACCGGGCGGCCGCTCGCCGGCGGTGTCTCGTCCGATATCTGGTGCATCGAGACCGCGGCCGGTCCGGTCTGTGCGAAGCGCGCGCTGCCGAAGCTGCGCGTCGCCGCGGACTGGCACGCGCCGATCGAGCGCAACCTTTACGAAGCGCGCTGGATGCGCGTCGCCGACGCGGCAGTGCCCGGCTGTGCGCCGCGGGTGCTTGGCCAGAATCCCGATCTCGGCGTGCTGGTGATGAGCTACCTGCCGCCGTCCGAGCACCAACTCTGGAAAGAGGCGCTGCGCACCGGCGATGCCGATCTCGCGCCGGCGCGGCGGTCGGCAGCGTGCTCGCGCGCATTCATGGCCATTCGGCGGCGCGCCCCGAGCTCGCGACGCAATTCGCGACCGATGCGATCTTCTTCGAGATCCGCCTCGAACCGTATCTGCTCGCGACCGCGCGCCGCCATCCCGACCTCGCGCCGGCGCTCGAACGGCTGGTCGCGCAGACGCAGTCGCATGCGCTCGCGCTGGTCCACGGCGACGTCAGCCCGAAGAACATCCTGCTCGGTCCGCACGGTCTGGTCCTTCTCGACGCCGAATGCGCGTGGTGGGGCGACCCGGCCTTCGATCTCGCGCTCTGCCTGAATCACCTGCTGTTCAAATGCATGTGGAACCCGGCCGCGACCGATCGCTTCGGCGCCGCGTTCGATGCGCTGGCGCAGAGCTACCTGCACGCGGGGCGGGGCGATGAGCGCCGCGCGATCGAGCGCCGCGATCCGGCCGCAGGATTCGCGCCGATGAACCCGCGGACGATCCGCAGCGTCCACGGCCGTCGCGTCTGGGACAGCCGCGGCCGGCCGACCGTCGAAGCCGAAGTGACGTTGCACGACGGTTCGCTCGGTCGCGCGATCGTCCCGGCCGGCGCATCGAAAGGCTCGCGCGAGGCCCACGAGCTGCGCGACGCGACCACGCGCTTCGGCGGTCTCGACGTGATGCGCGCGGTCGCCCACGTCGACGGCGAGATCGCGCGGGCACTGATCGGCACGTCGGTCGAAGACCAGGCTGTGCTCGACCGGCGCCTGATCGATCTTGATGGCACCCGCGCAAAAACCCGCCTCGGCGCGAACGCGACGCTCGCGGTCTCGATGGCCGCGGCGCATGCGGTCGCGGCGTCGCTCGACGTGCCGCTCTACCGGCATCTCGGCGTGCGCCGGCGTCGCCGACGAAGGCGGCTGGTGGCCCGACTTCGCGACCAACGAGCAGGCGCTCGAAACGCTGGTCGCCGCGATCGAGCGCGCCGGATTCGTCCCCGGATGCCGAACTCGTCTCTCGCGCCGCCGCGCTCGGCACCGCCAACGCGGTGCTGCTGAAGCCGAACCAGCGCGGCACGCTGACCGAGATGCTGCAGGCCTGGCGCGCCGCGCAGGCCGCGGGCTATGCGGGCATCGTCTCGGCGCGATCCGGCGAGACCGAAGACACGACGATCGTCGACCTCGCGATCGGCTGGAACGTCGGACAACTCAAGGTCGGCTCGTTCGCACGCGGCGAGCGGATGGCGAAATGGAACGAGGCGCTGCGCATCGAAGAGCGGCTCGGCAGTCGCGCGCGATTCGCCGGCGCCGGCGTGTTCGGACGCAACCCGCTGCGGCGCTGACCGTGGCGCCGAACCCCGCCGCGGCAGCGATATCGCGAGCCGTACCGGAATTGCGGGTTCGCATTGCGTGCATCATCGCAAGGTCATGCGGCACGACCCCTTCCCCGCCGCGCCGATCGTTGGTGTCGGTCACCGAGCGCGAAGTCTGCGATGAGCAATCGAGCGCCGAAAAAGCCCCCCGGCCCGATTGCGCCCGCGCCGGGCCCGACGACGCCGGAACACGCGCCGACACGGCCGGCCGTGCCGCTGACGCCGGTCGCGACGAAGATCGGCGAGCCGGCCGGAAATCTGAAGGCGCGCTCCGATGCCTTCAAGCGGCGCCGCGGTCCGGGCAAATAGCGCGGCGTCAGATCTCGACCCGCGTGCCAAGTTGGATCACGCCTGGCCTTCGCCAGGTTCACCTACATCTCTCCGCATTGATGTTCGATCTCGTCTTCGTCTGGCACGTCCATATCCGGCACTCGAGCGCGATGAAGCGCCTGCGCCTGATCCTGCCGGCGCGCGGGCCGCTCAAGGCAGCGTGATCTGCCAGATGCTGCGGCCGTAGGTCGCCGCGACCAGCGTCTTCGTCGCGATCCGGTAGACGAGGTCGACGACCATCGTGTTCGGCAGGTTGCCGGTCGCGTTCAGCCACTTCGCGCCGCCGTCGCTCGTCGTGTACACGCCGGCATCGCTGCAGACGTAGATCTCGCCCGGCGCATCGGGGCGGATCAGCACCGCGTGGTGCGGCGAGTCGGGCAGCGCGCCGCCATCGATGTCGGTCCACGCGAGGCCGCCGTCGCGCGAGCGGAACACATGCGAATTGCCGGAGTTCGCGACCGTCACGTAGACGTCGGTCGCATCGGCCGGATGTGTCGCAATCCGCGTGATCGCGACGCCGGGCAGCACGCCGTTGCGCAGGTCGGCG
>JBDTXV010000161.1:0-5782 GCA_040006015.1 Caldimonas sp. | reverse complement strand
TGCGCGAGCCACGCTTCGGCGATCCGCACCCACAGCGTCGCGCCGAGCGGGATCAGCTCGTCGTTGAAGTCGTAGCTTGGGTTGTGCAGCATGCACGGCCCCATTCCGTGGCCGCCGTCGCGGTGGCTGCCGTCGCCGTTGCCGATCAGGAAATAGCAACCGGGCTTCTCGAGCAGGAAATAGCTGAAGTCCTCGGAGCCCATCGTCGGCTCGAATTCCTGCACGTTCTCGGCGCCGACCATTTCGGTCATCACGCTGCGAACGAATGCGGTCTCGTCCGGGTGGTTGATCGTCGGCGGGTAGTTGCGCTTGAAGCGGAACTCGCAACTCGTCTCGAACGCCGCGCAGGTGTTGTCGGCGATCGCCTTCATGCGCCGCTCGATCAGTTCGAGCACCTCGAGCGTGAACGTGCGGACCGTGCCCTGCAGCTCGCAGGTTTCGGGCACGACGTTGGTCGCCTCGCCGGTGTGGATCATCGTCACCGAGATCACGCCGGCGTCGATCGGCCGCTTGTTGCGGCTGATGATGGTCTGGAAGGCGTTGACGATCTGGCAGGCGACCGGCACCGGGTCGATGCCGTTGTGCGGCATCGCCGCGTGCGAGCCCTTGCCGCGGATCGTGATCCTGAACTCGTTGCTCGACGCGAACGCCGGTCCGCTTTTCAGCGCGAACTGGCCCGCCTTCATCCCGGGCCAGTTGTGGGCACCGAAGATCGCCTCCATCGGGAACTTCTCGAACAGGCCTTCCTTGATCATCTCGCGCGCGCCGCCGCCGCCTTCTTCGGCCGGCTGGAAGATCAGGTAGACGGTGCCGTCGTAGTTGCGGTGCTTGGCCAGGTGCTTCGCGGCGCCGAGCAGCATCGCGGTGTGGCCGTCGTGCCCGCACGCGTGCATCCTGCCTGCGTGCCGGCTCGCATGCGCGAACGTGTTGTGCTCGGTGATCGGCAGCGCGTCGATATCGGCGCGCAGCCCGACCGCGCGGTCGCTGGTGCCCGCCTTCAGGATCGCGACGACGCCGGTCGTGCCGAGTCCGCGGTGGATCGGTATGCCCCAGTCGGTCAGCTGCTTCGCGATCACGTCGGCGGTGCGGCGTTCCTGGAAGCAGAGCTCGGGATGGGCGTGGATATCGCGCCGGACCGCGGCGATCGCGGCCGCGTCGGCGAGGATGGATTCGATCATCTTCATGGCTGGCTCCGCTGCGGGCGCGCCCCCGGAAAGCGCGCCGGCGTCGGGTTCGACGCCCGGACCAGTTTACCCGTGCGGCCGGTTTCGCCGCGTCGCGCGAGAGGCTAGTGCCGCACGCGTCCCTCGGCCGTCAGGATCGTCAGGTCGACGTAATTCGAGCCGGTGTGTTTCTGCGGATTGAAGTCGACGTAGAAGCCGCCGAGGTTGAATTCGCGCAGCAATTCGAGGCCCGCGATCAGGTTCTCCGGCGACGCGTTGTTGCCGCCGCGGCGCAAGCCTTCGACGACCGTCTTCGCGGCGACGTAGCCCTCCATGCTGCTGTAGTTCGGATCGAACTTGTCGCCGAGCGCGGCCTGGCCGGCGGCGAGGTACTCGCCCGACAGAAGCGTCAGCGGCGCGTACGGATACGGCATCACCTGCGCGATGACGACGCCGCGCGCTTCGGGCCCGAGCTCCTTCGCGAGGGCCTGCGTGCCGACGAACGAGACGTTGTAGAAGCCGCCGCCGAAGCCGGCCTTGCGCGCCGCGCGGATGAACGCCGCGCAGGCCTTGTATGCGCCGATCTGCACGATCGCATCGGGCTTCTGCGCGAGGATCGACTGGACCCCCGCGTCGACCGCGACGGTGTTGCGTTCGACGGTGCCGAGGCCGACCGGCGCGAGCCCGAGCGGCTTCATCGCCCGCGTCACGCCTTCGAGGCCGGCCTTGCCGTAGGCGTCGTTCTGATAGAAGACGCCGATCCGCTTGATGCCGACAGAGGTCAGTTGCTTGACGATCTCGGCGGTCTCGTCGAAGTACGACGCGCGCACATGGAAGGCATAGCGGTTGAACGGCGTGCGCAGCGCTTCGGCGCCGGTGAACGGCGCGACCCACGGCACGTGCGCCGCGGTCGCGAGCGGCAGCGCGACGACTCCGGTCGGCGTGCCGATGTAGCCGAACAGCGCGAAGACGCCGCTGTCGATCAGGCGCCGCGTGTTCTCGGCGCAGCGATCGGGCTCGTAGCCGTCGTCCAGGCTGCGCAGCTCGATCAGCCGGCCGTTGATGCCGCCGCGGCCGTTGACCTTTTCGAACAGCAGTTGTGCGCCGACGCGGAACTGCTCGCCGAGCGCGCTCGCCGGTCCCGACAGCGCCGCCGACTGGCCGAGCACGATGCGCGCCGGCTGGGCCAGCGCCGGCGCACCGAGCGCCGCCAGGCCGAGCCCTGCCGCCGATTGAATCAGTTGGCGCCGTTTGATCACGGGGAACTCCTTGATGGGTTGCGCGGGCGTCGAGTCGTCGCCGTCGTGCGCACGACGTTCGAACGGCTAGCGCCGGACCTTGCCGTCTTCGGTCAGCATCGACAGGTCGACGAAGCTGGACGCGACATGATCGTGCGGGCCGAAGTCGACCTGGAAGCCGCCGAAGCTGTAGTTCTGGATCGATTCGAGGCCGCCGATCAGCGTGTCTCGCGACGGCGATCGGCCGGCGCGCTTCAGGCCCTCGGCGAACACCTTGGCCGCGAGATAGCCTTCCATGCTCGAATAGTTCGGTTGCGCATCGGACCCGGCCTTGTGCACCGCGTCGAGATATTCGCGCGAGATCGGCGTCGTCGTGCTGAACGGGAACGGCATCACCTGGCTGACCATGATGCCGCGGCCGGACTTGCCGAGCTCGTCGGCGAGCGCCTGCGTGCCGACGAACGAGACGTTGATGAACGTGCCGCCGTAGCCAGCCTTGCGGGCCTCGCGGATGAACGCCGCGCACGACTTGTAGGCGCTGATCTGCACGACCGCATCGGGACCTTTCGCGACGATGGCCTTGACGGCCTGCGCGACATCGACGGTGTTGCGCTGCACGGTGCCGAGCGCGACCGGTTCGAGCGCGAGCGGCTTCAGCGCGCGGCGCACGCCTTCGAGGCCGGCCTTGCCGTACGCGTCGTCCTGATAGAACACCGCGATCTTCTTCAGCCCGAGCGTCGTCAGCTGCTTGACGATCAGCGCGGTCTCGTCGTAGTACGACGCGCGGACATGGAACACGTATCTGCTGAACGGATCGCGCAAGGCCTCGGCGCCGGTGAACGGACCGAAGAACGGGATCTTCGCGTCGTTGACGAGCGGCAGCGCGGCGAGGCTGGTCGGCGTGCCGACATAGCCGAACAGCGCGAAAGCGTCGTCCTTGATCAGCTTCTCCGTGTTCGCCTTGCAGCGATCGGGCTCGTAGCCGTCGTCGAGCGTCTTCAGCTCGATCTGCACGCCGTTGACACCGCCGCTCGCGTTCAGCGCGTCGAAGCAGATGCGAGCGCCCTTGTTCATCTGGATGCCGAGCTGCGCGGCCGGGCCGGTGAACGCGGCCGACTGGCCGAGCACGATGCGGTGCGCCTGCGCGCGCGCCGGCAACGCCAGCATCGCGCCGACGCCGGCGAATCGGCGTATCGCATCGCGACGATTCAGCAACTGCATCCTCCTGACGGAACGAAAATCGGCCCCGCCTGACGGGGCGTTCGAAGCATAAGGCCGCTCCCGTGCGCAACGGCTCGCCGGCGTCTTGCCACAAGGGCTAAGTGTTGGGTCTGTGCAATAGTTCACTGATGATTTCCGCGATCGTCCGCGCCGCTTGCCCGCACGACTGCCCCGACACGTGCGCGATGCTCGTGACGGTCGAGAACGGCCGGGCCGTGAAGGTGCAGGGCGACCCGAAACATCCGACGACGCACGGCGCGCTGTGCACGAAGGTCTCGCGCTACGCCGAGCGCACCCATCATCCCGAACGTCTGCTGCATCCGCTGAAGCGGGTCGGGCCGAAGGGTACCGGGCAGTTCGTTCGCGTCGGCTGGGACGAGGCGCTCGACGCGATCGCCGCGCGGCTGAAGTCGATCGCGGCGCGCGCGCCCGAAGCGGTGCTGCCGTACAGCTATGCCGGCACGATGGGGCTGCTGCAAGGCGAAAGCATCGCGGCGCGCTTCTTCCATCGCCTCGGCGCGTCGCTGCTCGACCGCACGATCTGCTCGTCGGCCGGCGTCGAGGCGCTCGCGGGGACCTATGGCGCCAAGATCGGGATGCATGTCGAGCACTACGCCGAAAGCCGCCTGATCCTGATCTGGGGCAGCAATTCGATCGCATCGAACCTGCACTTCTGGACTTATGCGCAGGCTGCGAAGCGCGCCGGCGCGAGGCTCGTCTGCATCGATCCCCGCAGGACCGAGACCGCCGACAAGTGCCACCAGCACGTCGCGCTGCTGCCCGGCACCGACGGCGCGCTCGCGCTCGGCCTGATGCACGAGCTGATCGCGAACGACTGGCTCGACCACGACTACATCGAGCGCCACACCGAGGGCTGGCCGAAGCTGCGCGAGCGCGCGCTCGAGTGGCCGCCCGAACGCGTCGCCGCGACCTGCGGCATCACGGCCGACGAAGTGCGCCGGCTGGCACGCGACTACGGCACGACGCGGCCCGCGGCGATTCGCCTGAACTACGGGATGCAGCGGGTGCGCGGCGGCGGCAACGCGGTGCGGCTGATCGCGATCCTGCCGTGCCTCGTCGGCGCGTGGCGGCATCGCGCCGGCGGCCTGCTGCTGTCGAGCTCGGGCTGGTTCCGGCATGCCCGCAACGACGCCGCGCTGCAGCGCCCGGACCTGCTCGGCGCGCGCCGGCCGCGCACGATCAACATGAGCACGATCGGCGACGACCTGCTGCGCGAGACCGGTGCGACGCTCGCGGACGGCTCGTCGTTCGGCCCGAAGATCGAGGCCCTCGTCGTCTACAACAGCAACCCGGTCGCGGTCGCGCCGCAATCGCCGCTGGTCGCGCGGGGCTTCGCGCGCGAAGACCTGTTCACGGTCGTGCTCGAGCATTTCATGACCGACACCGCCGACTTCGCCGACTACGTGCTGCCGGCGACGACGCAGCTCGAGCACCTCGACGTCCACACCAGCTACGGCCATACCTATGCGCTGATCAACGAGCCGGCGATCTCGCCGCTCGGCGAGTCGAAGCCGAACACGCAGATCTTTCGCGAGCTCGCCGCGCGCCTCGGCTTCGGCGAGCCGTGCTTCGCCGACAGCGACGAGACGCTCGCCCGCGCCGCGTTCCGCGCCGACGCGATCGACTTCGACGCGCTGCGCGAGCACGGCTGGGTCAAGCTCGCTCTGCCCGACGCGCCGCTCGCCGACGGCGGTTTCCCGACGCCGAGCGGGCGCTGCCTGATCGACTCGCCGCGCTACGGCGTGCCCGACTACGTGCCGAACTACGAAGCCGCCGCGAGCGCGCCCGATCTCGCCGCACGCTATCCGCTCGCGATGATCTCGCCGCCGGCGCGCAACTTCCTCAATTCGAGCTTCGTCAACGTGAAGAGCCTGCGCGACATCGAAGGCGAGCCGCTGGTCGAGCTGCACGAGGCCGATGCGCAGCGGCGCGGCGTCGAATCGGGGCAGATGGTCCGCGTCTTCAACGATCGCGGCAGCTATCTCTGCAAGGCGGTCGTCAGCGAACGCGCGCGGCCCGGCGTCGTCAACGGCCTCGGCGTCTGGTGGAAGAAGCTCGGCGCCGGCGCGACCAACGTCAACGAACTGACGCACCAGCGCCTGACCGACATCGGCCGCGCGCCGAGCTTCTACGACTGCC
>JBDTXV010000160.1:0-5796 GCA_040006015.1 Caldimonas sp. | reverse complement strand
CGATCAGGCCCTTCATCGCCTGCGAGACCGGGTCGTCGCCCTGGCTGACGCCGTAGGCCGAGAACCCCATTTTCGCGGCGGCGTCCTCGCGCCGCGCATCGACGTCCGCATGCAGCACCCGCGCCGGGTTGCCGACTGCGGTCGCACCGGGCGGCACTTCGCGCAGCACGACTGCGTTCGAGCCGACACGCGCGCCGTCGCCGACCGTGAAGCCGCCGAGCACCTGCGAATTGGCGCCGACGATCACGCCGCGGCCGAGCGTCGGATGGCGCTTCGCGCCTTTCGCGAGCGACGTGCCGCCGAGCGTGACGCCTTGATAGATCGTGCAGTCGTCGCCGATCTCGGCGGTCTCGCCGACGACGACCCCCATCCCGTGATCGATGAAGACGCGCCGGCCGATCTTCGCGCCCGGATGGATCTCGATGCCGGTCAGGAAGCGCGCCAGGTTCGAGATGAAGCGCGCGAGCCAGTAGAAGCCATGCTCGCGGCACCAGCGCGCCCGGCGATGCAGCACCAGCGCATGCAGACCCGGATAGCAGGTCAGCACCTCCCACGCGCTGCGCGCCGCGGGATCGCGTTCGAGGATGCAGGCGACGTCTTCGCGAAGGCGCTGGAACATGGCTGGGGACCCGGTGGAATGCGAGGCAGTTTAGCGGGCGGCCGTGTTTTCCGTACGGCGCCGTGCGGCGACCGCATCGGCCGCGGGGCCGAGCGCTGCCGTCGCGGCCCGAGCCGCATCAACGCCTCTTTATTCGACGCCGATCTGCTTCTCGATCGCGCGCGCGACGCCGCGCAGGATCTGCAGCTCGTCGCGCGTCAGCTCGATCCGATTGGCGAGCTGGTTCAGGCGGAACATCAGCTTGCGCGGGATCTGCGGATCGAGATAGCCGAGACGAACCAGCGCGTCCTGCCAATGGGCGAGCAGCCGCTGCAGCTCGGCCGCATCGGCGAGCGCCGGATCGGCGGTTCGCGGTGTCACGTCGAAGCCGCCGAGCGCCTGGCGCCAGTCGTAGGCGATCAGCTGCAGCGCCTGGGCCAGGTTCAGCGAGCCGTACCGGGGTTGCGTCGGAATGCTGACGCAGGCGTGGCACTTGTAGACGTCGGCATTGCCGAGCCCGAAGCGCTCGGAGCCGAACACGAACGCGACGCGATGCGCGCTCGCCGCGAGCGTCGCGAACAGGTCGCGCGGTGCGTGCGTCGGCGGACCGAAGTCGCGCGGCGTCATCGCGGTCGCGCAGGCATAGTTGACGCCGTCGAGCGCGTCGCTCAGCGTGTCGACGACGCGCGTTGCCTCGAGCACGTCGGTCGCGCCGCTCGCCAGCGCGACCGCCTCGTCGCGACGATGCAGGTCGGCGTGACGCGGCGCGACCAGCACCAGATCGGAGAATCCCATCACCTTCATCGCCCGGGCCGCGGCACCGACGTTGCCGGGGTGGCTGGTGCCGATCAGGATGAAGCGGGTCGGGTCGGACGTGTCCATCGGCGCAGGTAAAATTGGATTATCCGCACGGCCTCTCGGCAGCGCGACCGTTCTTTCTCAGCGCCAGCCCTGCCCTTCGTTGCCCATGTCGCAAGCTCTGCATCCGATGCTCAACATCGCCGTCAAGGCCGCGCGCAGCGCCGGGGCGATCATCAACCGGGCTTCGCTCGACCTCGACCTGCTGAAGGTCAACACCAAATCGCCGAACGACTTCGTCACCGAAGTCGATCATGCCGCCGAGACCGCGATCATCGACACGCTGCTTGGCGCCTATCCCGGGCACGGCATCCTCGCCGAAGAATCAGGACGCGCGCGCGGCGCGCGCGACAGCGATTACGTCTGGATCATCGATCCGCTCGACGGCACAACGAATTTCATCCACGGGTTTCCGGTCTACGCGGTCTCGATCGCGCTTGCGTTCAAGGGCCAGGTGCAACAGGCCGTCGTCTACGACCCGACGCGCAACGACCTGTTCTACGCCTCGAAGGGCCGCGGCGCGTTCCTGAACGACAAGCGGCTGCGCGTCTCGAAGCGGATCCGGATCGCCGAGTGCCTGATCGGCACCGGCTTTCCGTTCCGCAAGGGCGACAACTTCCAGCGCTATCTGAAGATGTTCGAAGCGGTGATGCAGAACTGCGCCGGCCTGCGCCGCCCGGGTGCGGCCGCACTCGACCTCTGCTACGTCGCGGCCGGCTACACCGACGGCTTCTTCGAGACCGGCCTGAGCCCATGGGACGTCGCGGCCGGCTCGCTGCTGATCACCGAGGCCGGCGGACTCGTCGGCAATTTCACCGGCGACGCCGACTATCTGTACCAGCGCGAAGTCGTCGCCGGCAGTCCGAAGATCTATGCGCAGCTGGTGCAGCTGCTTGCGCCGCACACGCATGTGATCGCCGGCGCCGATGCCACCGGCACGCACGCCGCCGAGCCGCGCCTGACGCCGGAGGCCGCGCTCGCGGCGACCGAAGCGCCGGGCGCCTCGACCGAAGTGCCGAGCGCCGCGCCGGCGAAAAAGGCGCCGCTGCGGATCCGCAAGGGCGACTTGCCGGGTCGCGGCACGGCGGGCTAGGCGGGCTCGGTTCGGTGGCGCATCGATCGACCGACGAACCGGCCGCGCTTCGTGCGACCGGCTCGAGCCGGGCATCGAAGCCGCTCGTCTCGTTCGCCCGCGTCGCGCTCGCCGACCTCGGGCCGCTACGCCAGATCGCATCGATCGAGCGCCATCTGCTCGCTGCCGAAGCCTGGCTGCAACGCGCCCACGACATGTCCGGCAACGGCGGCGTCAGCTACGGCTATTCGCTGCGCGGCGGCTGGCGGCCTTCGTATCCGGAAACCTCGGGCTACATCGCGACGACGTTCCTGCGCCTCGCACGCGATCGCGATCCGGCCTACGGCGAGCGCGCGCGCCGCATCCTGCGCTGGCTCGTCGAGATCCAGAACGCCGACGGCTCGTTCGCGAACCCGCGCTACGGCGCCGCCGGCATCGTCTTCGATACCGGGCAGATCCTGTTCGGCCTGGTCCGCGGCTACGAGACGAGCGGCGACGCGGCGCTGCTCGAGGCCGCGCGTCGCGCCGCCGCCTGGCTGACGCAGATCGTCGACGCCGAGCTGCGCTGGACCCGCAACGAGCATCACGCGACGCCGCATGTCTACAACGCGCGGACCGCCTGGGCCCTGTTGCGGATGAACCAGATCGAGTTCGATCCGGCGCGCGAGACGGTCGCGCGCAGCAACCTCGACTGGGCCGTCGCCGAGCAGAACCGGCACGGCTTCTTCGAGCACTGCGCATTTCGCGCCGGCGAGGCGCCGTACACGCACACGATCGCGTACACGACACGCGGCCTGCTCGAATCGGGACTTCTCCTCGCCGAGCCGCGCTATCTGGTCGCCGCCGGGCGCTGCGCCCGTGCGATGCTTGCGCTGATGCGCGACGACGGTCATCTTCCTTCGACGATCACCACCGACGGCGTGCCGGCGGCGGCCTCGTGCTGCCTGACCGGCAACTGCCAGTTCGCGATCGTCTGGGCGCGCCTGCACGCGGCGCGCGCCGACGCGGCGCTGCGCAACGGCGTCGAGCGCGCGCTCGATTACGTGATGTCGACCCAGGACCTCGAGACGACCGATCTCGACGTGCGCGGCGGCATCAAGGGCTCGCATCCGGTCTGGGGCCGCTACGCCTGCCTGTCGCTGCCGAACTGGGCGACCAAGTTCTTCATCGATGCGATGTGGCTGCGCAAGGAACTGCACGCATGAAGCCGCGCGTCGTGATCCTGAACGGCGCCTTCGATCCCCTGACCTCTTCCGAGACGGTCGACGCGGTGTTCGACGCGCTGCGCACCGGGGCGCGCGGCTGGCTCTGCACCGTCAACGTCGCGACGTTGATGACGATGCGCAAGGACCGCAAGCTGCAGTCTTTCGTCGATCGCGCGCTGTTCGTCGTCGCCGACGGCCAGCCGCTGGTCTGGTCGGCGCCGCTTTTCGGCGGCAGGCTTCCCGAGCGCGTCGCCGGCATCGATCTCGTCGATGCGCTGTGCCGTCGCGCCGCGGCCGACGGCAAAGGCGTCTACCTGCTCGGCGCGACACCGCGCCTGCTGAAGAAGGCGCTCGAGAACCTGCGCAGCCGCCATCCGCGCCTGCGCATCGACGGCGCCGACGGCTACTTCGCGCCCGACGAGGCGACCGCGCGCGCCGATGCGATCCGCGCCAGCGGCGCGAGCCTGCTCTTCGTCGGGATGGGCACGCCGCGCCAGGAGGCGTTCATCGACGAGCAATGGGAGCGTTTCGATGTGCCGATCGCGATCGGCGTCGGCGGCAGTTTCGACGTGCTCGCCGGCGCGCGTTTCCGCGCCCATCGCTGGGTCGGCAAGGCCGGGCTGGAATGGCTGGTGCGGCTGGTCCAGGAGCCGCGGCGCCTGTTTCCGCGCTATCTGGGGACCAACTCGAGGTTCTGCCTGCTGATCGTCGAGACGATCGTCGCGCGCCTGAAGCGCCGCATCGCCGAGAGCTGACGATGCGACCATTGCGAATCGCGGCGATCGTCGGCACCCGGCCGGAAGCGATCAAGCTGATGCCGGTGATCTTCGCGGCCCGCGCACGGCCGAGGCAGTTCGAGATCAGCGTCGTGCGGACCGGCCAGCATCGCGAGTTGGTCGACCGGCTGATGGACGAGTTCGGGCTGCGCGCCGATGTCGACCTCGACGTGATGCGGCCGAACCAGGATCTCGCGCACGTGATGGCCGAGAGCGTGCGCGGCCTCTCCGAATACGTCGCCGCCGCGAAGCCGGACTGGGTCCTGGTACAGGGCGACACGACGACGACCTTCGCCGGCGCGCTGGCCGGGTTCTACAACGACGCGCGGATCGGCCACGTCGAAGCGGGTCTGCGCACCGGCAACCGGCGCAGCCCGTTCCCGGAAGAAGCGAATCGCGCGCTGACCGCACGCCTCGCCGATCTGCATTTCGCGCCGACCGAACAGGCGCGGCAGAACCTGCTGCGCGAAGGTATCGACGCGGCGTCGATCGTCGTGACCGGCAACACCGTCGTCGACGCGCTGCTGCGCACGCTCGGCCGCAGAGAGCTTGCGCCGGCCGATCGCGGCGCGAGCCCGCGATACGTCCTCCTCACCGCGCACCGGCGCGAAAACCATGGCGCCGCGCTCGGTCGCATCTGCGACGCGTTGCTGCTGCTGCTCGAGCGCCACCCCGATCTGAGCGCGTCGGTGCCGATGCATCCGAGCCCGAAGGTCCGCGACGTGCTGACCGGCCGGCTCGGCCGGCACGACCGCGTCCGCCTGACCGAGCCGCTCGGCTACGCCGACTTCGTCAGAGCGCTCGACGCAGCGGCCCTGGTGCTGACCGATTCCGGCGGCGTGCAGGAGGAATGCGCCGCGCTCGGCAAGCCGGTGCTCGTGCTGCGCCACGACACCGAGCGCCGCGAAGCGATCGACGCCGGCGTCGCGATCCTTGTCGGCACCGATGCACGGCAGATCGCCGACGCCGGCTCGGCGCTGCTCGACGACGCGCCGCGCTACGCGCGGATGGCGCGTCCGTCCGATGCGTTCGGCGACGGCAACGCGTCGGCAAGAATCCTCGACGCGCTGCTCGACGCGCCGAGACGGCATTGAGCGCGGCCCTCGGCGCCCGCAACGAACTACCATCGCGTCATATGGACGCACTCGTCATACACGCTCCGGGCGACCTGCGGGTCGAAGACGTCCCGACGCCGGCGGTCGAAGCCGGCCAGGCCCGCGTGCGCGTGCGCGCCGGCGGCATCTGCGGCTCGGACCTGCACTACTACCAGCACGGCGGCTTCGGCAC
>JBDTXV010000159.1:0-5804 GCA_040006015.1 Caldimonas sp. | reverse complement strand
GACCTTCGACAACCTCGCCTCCGCCGCAGCCAATATCAAGGCCGGCAAGCTGAAGGCGCTCGCCGTGACCACGGCGCAGCGCTCGAGCGCCATGCCCGACGTGCCGACCATCGCCGAGGCGGGCAAGGCGGTCGGCCTGGCGAAGTTCGACATCGACACCTGGTTCGGCATCTTCGCCCCGGCGCACCTGCCGGCCGAGGCGACGACCCGGCTCAACAAGGCCTTCGTCGACGCGGTCGAGTCGAGCGAGCTGCGCGCCCGCGTCGCGGCGTTCTTCGCCGAGCCGATGCCGATGTCGCCCGAGCGCTTCGCCGGGTTCGTCAAGGGCGAGCTCGCGAAATACGAGCGCGTCGTCAAGGCGTCCGGGGCGCGGATCGAATGAGTCGCGGGCCGGAGAGCGTTTGCTAAACTCGCGGGCTTTGCGCCGTTCACGCCGCTCCTCCTTTGCTCTCCGCATCCGTCCGCAGACATGGCCTTCGCCCAAACCGACCTGCAGCGTGAAGTCGCCGCCCTTCTCGTCGAGGCACTGAACCTCGACGTGGCCGCAGACTCCATCGACCCTTCGGCGCCGCTCTACGGCGAAGGCCTCGGCCTCGATTCGATCGACATCCTCGAGGTCGCGCTGGTCGTGTCACAGCGTTACGGCTTCCAGCTGCGCTCCGACGACGAGGACAACGTGCGCATCTTCGCGTCGCTCGCGAGCCTCGCCGAGCACATCGGCACGCAGCGCCAGACCTGACGATGGCGCTGCGGCCGCGCTATGTGGCGGCGGGCATGGCCGGCCTCGCGTACGTGATCGCGTCGCAGTGGCTGATGACGCGCACCCCGCCGTCGCGGTGGAGCGCGGTCGCGCTGCTGACGCCGATGCTCGCGGTCGGCGCGCTCGGCGCGTGGCGCAACGGCCAGCGGCTCTGGAGCGTCGTCGCGGGCGCGGCTGCGGCGGCGCTCGCGCTGCAGGCCGCGCGCGGCGGCGGTCTCGCTCCGGAGCAGCTCTATCTCGCCGAGCATGTCGCGATCCACGTCTTTCTCGCGATCACGTTCGGGATCACGTTGCGGCGCGGCGCGCGGCCGCTGATCGCGCGCCTCGCCGATCGCGTTCACGACGGTCTGACGCCGGCAATGGAGCGCTACACGCGCAAGGTGACGGCCGCGTGGACGATCTACTTCGCGGCGATGGCGGCGCTATCGCTCGCGCTGTACGTGACCGCGCCGTTCGCCATCTGGGCGACATTCGCGAACCTCGTTACGCCGCTCGCGCTGGCGCTGATGTTCGGCGGCGAATACCTGCTGCGCTATCGCCTGCATCCGGAGTTCGAGCGCGTCACGCTGCAGCAGATGATCCACGCGTATGCGCAGGCACGAAACGCCGCGCCGCCGCGCGGCCCGGACCGATGAATCCGCTGCCGCTGCTCGCCGGCGCCGATCTCGACGCGCCGCTCGCCTGGCGCGAGGGCCGGCCGCTCTCGCGGCGCCAGTACCTCGCCGACGTGCAGGCGCTCGCCGCGCGGTTGCCGCCGCGCGGCTTCGCGTTGAACCTGAGCGCCGACCGCTATCGCTTCGCGGTCGGCCTCGGCGCGGCGATGCTGCGCGGCCACACGAGCCTGCTGCCGCCGAACCACACGCCCGACATGATCGAGCGATTGCGCGCGCTGTTCGACGGCGCCTACGGCCTCGCCGACGCGCACTCGGCAGAGGTCGACCTGCCGACCGTGAAGCATGCGGTCGGGCACGCGCCGATCGAGCCCGGCGCGACGACGCCGCTGATCGGCGCCGACCTGATCGCGGCGCAGGTGCTGACGTCGGGCTCGACCGGCGCGCCGCTGCCGTATCCGAAGCCGTGGGCGCTGCTGGTCGAGAACGCGCGCGCCGGGTCGGCGCGGCTCGCCGAATCGATGGGCCTGGCCGATCTTGGCGGCGTCGCGCTGGTCGCGACGGTGCCGGCGCAGCACATGTACGGCTTCGAGTCGACGATCCTGATCGCGCTGCTCGGCGGCGCCGCGTTCGATGTGGAGCGGCCGTTCTATCCGGCCGACATCGCCGCGGCGCTGGCCCGCCTGCCGCGCCCGCGGATGCTGGTGACGACGCCGTTCCATCTGAAGACGCTGCTCGATTCGAACGTCGCGCTGCCGCCGATCGACCTGACCTTGTGCGCGACCGCGCCGCTCGCGCCGCAGCTCGCGACCCGCGCCGAAGCGGCCCTCGCGGCGCCGCTGGTCGAGATCTACGGCTGCACCGAAGCCGGCCAGGTCGCATCGCGGCGCACGACCGCCGGCGCCGAATGGCGCACCTACGGCGGGCTGCGCCTCGACGGCGACGCCGACCGCACGAGCGTCGGCGGCGGCCACGTGCCGCAGCCGACCTTGCTCGCCGACGTGCTCGAGGTCCTCGACGCGCAGCGCTTCCGCCTGCTCGGCCGCTCGAACGATCTCGTCAACATCGCCGGCAAGCGCAGCTCGCTCGGCCATCTGAACTACCACCTGAATGCGATCGACGGCGTCGTCGACGGCGCGTTCTGGATGCCGCCCGAAAGCCCGGCCGATCCGGCCGTCGTGCGCCTGGTCGCGTTCGTCGTCGCGCCCGATCTCACCGCCGACGCGATCGTCGCGGCGCTGCGCCGGCGCGTCGATGCCGCGTTCGTGCCGCGCCGCGTGATCCACGTCGCGACCTTGCCGCGCGACCCGACCGGCAAGCTCCCGGCCGGCCGTCTCGAGGCGCTCGCCGAACGACCGGCCGGCGCTGTAAACATCGGAACCGGCGACGCAGCCCGCAGCGAGGCCGACGATGCGGCCCACCGCGAGACCGGCGGCGCGGCCGGCGCGACTCCGCGATGACTCCGATCGAATTGCGGATCGCTGCGGACCATCCGTCGTTCACCGGGCATTTCCCGGGGCGGCCGCTGCTGCCCGGTGTTGCGCTGCTGGCCGAGGTGCTCGAGGCGGTGCTCGCCGATCCGGAGCTCGCGGGGCTGGTGGGCGCGGCGCCGCATCTGAGCAGTGCGAAGTTCCTCGCGCCGGTCGGACCCGGCGCGACGCTCGTGCTGCGCTTCGAGACGACGCCTGCGACGCTGCGCTTCGAGATCTCGAACGGCGCGCGCCTCGCCGCGAGCGGCGCGTTCGAGCGGGTCGCGGTCGACGCGGCCGGACGCGCAGCGGCCGGATCTGCGCGGGCCGCGTCATGAACCCGCGGGCCGACACGCCGGCCGCCGCATGGACGGACGAAAAGGAGCGCGCCAGCCTGTGGATGCTGCGCGCGATGCGCTGGATCGCGCTCACCGTGGGCCGACGCTTCGCGCGGCTCGTGCTGCATCCGATCACGCTGTACTACCTCGCGACCGGCCGCACCGCGCGGCGCGAGTCGGCGCGCTACCTGACGCGGGTGCTCGGCCGGCGGGCGCGCTTCGCCGACGTCTATCGCCACATCCACTGCTTCGCGGCGACGATCCTCGACCGCGTCTATCTGCTGCAGGAGCGCTACGACTCTTTCGAATTGCACCCGAACGGCATCGAGGCGATGGACGATGCGCTCGCGCACGGCGAAGGCGTGCTGATGATCGGCGCGCACATGGGCAGCTTCGAGGCCTTGCGCGCGCTCGGCGTCGAGCGCGGCGTGCGCGTCGCGATGATCATGTACGAGGACAACGCGCGCCTGATCAACGCGACGCTCGCGGCGCTCGCGCCCGCGGCGACGTTGCACACGATCGCGCTCGGCCGCGTCGATGCGATGCTCGCGCTGCGGCGCTGGCTCGACGACGGCGGCATCGCCGGACTGCTCGGCGACCGCACGCTGCCGTTCTCGTCGCAGCGCTCGCGCACGCTGACCTTGCCGTTCCTCGGCGCGCCAGCGCGCTTCTCGGACGGACCGTTCCGACTCGCCGCAATGCTGCGCCGGCCGGTGATCTTCATGACCGGGCTCTACCATGGCGGCAACCGCTACGAGTTGCGCTTCACGCCGCTCGCCGACTTCACGAAGGCGAACGGGACGAACCGCGACGCGCTGATCCGCGCCGCGATCGAACGCTATGTCGCGACGCTCGAGGCGCTGTGCCGCGAAGCGCCGTACAACTGGTTCAACTTCTTCGACTTCTGGGCCGCCGATGCCGAGACGCCAGCTGCAGCCGCCGAGTGAACCGCGCCGAACGATCGGCCGGTTCGGCAAGCTCGCCGCGCTGGGCTGCGCGGGGCTGCTCTGCGTGACGCTGCTCAGCGCCGCGCCGGGCGCGCACGCGGCCGGCTTCGACCTGGCCCAGCTGACGAAGTCGCTCGCCGCGAATCGAGCCGGCGAGGCGACCTTCGTCGAGCGGCGCGAGGTCGCGGTACTCGACCGCACCCTGGTCTCCTCGGGGCGGCTCAGCTTCGAGGCGCCCGACGGCTTCGTGCGCGAAACCCTGAAGCCGAGACGCGAACGGATGGCGGTCGCCGGCAATACGCTGACGTTGAGCTCCGGCAGCCGCACGCGCACGCTGGAGCTCGACTCGTCGCCCGAAGCGGCCGTGATCGTCGAAGCGATCCGCGGCACGCTGACCGGCAACCGCGACGCGCTCGAGCGCCTCTTCAGCGCGACCGTCGGCGGCACGCCGGAGCGCTGGTCGCTCGACCTGGTGCCGCGCGACGCGCGGCTGCGCGGCCAGGTCGCTTCGGTGCGCGTCGCCGGCACGCCGGCCGTCGTGCGCGAGGTCGTCGTCTGGCTCGCCGACGGCGACCGATCGGTGATGACGATCGAACCGGTCGGCGCAGCGGGCCCGAAAGGCAGCGCCGACACCGCCAAGCCGGTCGGCGCATCGGGCGCCGCGCGATGAGCTCCGCATCCGGCTGAATGGCGCTGCCGCCGCGCGTCGAAAAAGAGGACGCTGTGCGCGCGCGCAAGGGCGCGCTCTGGATCTGGCTCGCGTTCGTGCTCGCCGCGGTCGCGGTCGCCGCGCGCAGCCATTACGTCGCCGACCTGTCGGCGTTCCTGCCGTCGGCGCCGACCGCAGAACAGGCGGTGCTGCTCGATCAGGTACGCAGCGGCGTCGCGGCGCGGCTGGTGCTGATCGGCATCGAAGGCGGCGATGCGCCGGCGCGCATCGACGCGGCGCGCCGCCTCGCCGCCGCGATGCGCGCGAGCGGCCGCTTCGAGTCGGTCCACAACGGCGACGACGCCGAGTGGAAGGAAAGCGGCCGCTTCCTGTTCGAGCACCGCTATCTTCTGAGTCCGGCGGTCGATGCCGAGCGCTTCACGGCCGACGGCCTGCGCGCCGCGATCGACGACACGGTCGCACTGCTCGGCACGCCCGCCGGCGCGTTGATCAAGCCGGTGCTGCTGCGCGATCCGACCGGCGAGACGATGCGAATGGCCGAGGCGATGCTGCCGGCGCATGCGCCGCGCAGCGAAGGCGGCGTCTGGGTTTCGCGCCGGGCGCCGCGCGCGGTGCTCGTCGCGACGACGGCGGCGCAGGGTTCGGACCTCGATGCGCAGGAACAGGCGCTCGACCTGATCCGCGCGCGCTTCGCGCCGGATGCGGCGAAGGGGCTGCGCGTCGTGACTTCGGGCGCGGGCGTCTTCGGCGTCGCGTCGCGCGCGCAGATCAAGGCCGAGGTCGAGCGCCTCGCGCTCGCCGGCAGCGCGATCATCGTCGTGCTGTTGCTGGTCGCGTTCGGCTCGCTGCGCGCGCTCGCGACCGCGGTGCTGCCGGTCGCGACCGGCGTGCTCGCCGGCATCGCCGCGGTCGGCCTCGGCTTCGGCCAGGTTCACGGCGTCACGCTCGGCTTCGGCACGACCCTGATCGGCGAGGCGGTCGACTACGCGATCTACTACCTGATCCAGGC
>JBDTXV010000158.1:0-5841 GCA_040006015.1 Caldimonas sp. | reverse complement strand
GTCGTCGTCTCGTGGCCGGCGTTGAGCAGGAAGATGCAGTTGTGCAGCAGCTCCTTCGCACTGAGCCGTTCGCCGCCCTCCTCGCCGTCGATCAGCCGGGTCAGCACATCGGTCTCGGCGTCGCCGGGCTGCGCGCGCCGGCGTTCGACCAGCCCTTCGAGATAGGCCAGCATCTCGCGCACCGCCGCGTTGCCGGCCTGTTCGATCGCGGGGGTCAGCACCGGCTCGAGCGCGCCGAGGATCGCGAGCGACCAGCCGCGCAGCGGCGCGCGCTCGGCATGCGGAACGCCGAGCAGGTTGCCGATGATCTCGACCGGGATCGCGCTCGCGAACGCGCCGATCAGATCGACTTCGCGCGCCGCCGCGATGCGCTCGAGCAGGCCGTCGACAAGCTCGACGAGGCGGCCTTCCATCGCGGCGATGTGGCGCGGCGTCAACGCGCCGCCGATCAGCCGGCGCACGCGCGTGTGCAGCGGCGGATCGTTGAAGACCAGGCTCGTCGTGTGGTGCTCGAACAGCGCCGAGTCGCCGTACTTCGGCGCGAACTCCTCGTGCTTGTCGGAGCTGTAGGTCTTCGGGTCCTTGTAGACCGCGATCACGTCGGCATAGCGCGTCAGGAATACGCTGCCGTCGGGCATGCGCCTGACCGGCTCGCAGTCGCGCAGCGCGCGATAGGTCGGGAACGGATCATCGTAGAACGCGCCGTCGAGCCGCTTCAGGTCGAAGGCCGCGGCGAGATCGGCGGTGGGCGCCGTCATCGCGACGAATCCGGCAGCGCCCGGACGAAGGCGCGCGTGTGGGTGCCGAAGTTGCCGAGCAGGCGCACCAACGCATCGGTCATCGCGGCCTCCGCGGCAGGCCCGGCCTGCGCGACAACCGCGAGCAGATCGAGGTCCGGTTCGGTCTCGCCGAACACATACGACGGCTCCGAGATGTACTTGCGCGGCAACCGCGCTTCGAGCGTGCGGTCGAGCGCATCGGCATAGCCGGCCGACTGCAGCGTGATCGCCGCGCGCGGCGACGCGTCGGTGTAGGGACTCGCGGCATCGCGCGCCGTGTCCTGCAGCGCGCGCAGCGCCGCGTCGGCGCGGTCGCCGCGCAGGTAGGCAGCGCGGATGCGGTGCAGCTGGTAGTTCTCGAGCGCGAGGTGCCGGTTCGTCACGAGCGCGATCGCGTCGGTCTTCGGCGCATGCCAGCCGACGATGTCGAGCGTGTTGATCCACAACATGCCAGCGACGCCGACGCCGGGCAGCACGCGCGCGTGATAAGGCTGGGTCAGGTCCTGGATGTAGTGCAAGGCCCAGCCGGCGAAGCGCCAGCCCCAGTAGCGGTGGCCGCTGCGCAGCGCATGCGCCGCGAGGGTCTGCCACAGGTGGATGCGGTACTCCGGATAAGTGCGCTGCAGGAACGGCGCCGCCTTGTAGATGATCGCGGCCTCGTGGAAGAAGCCGACATGCAGCGGCGCCTGGCTCGCGAATTCGATCGCCGGGTTCGCGCCGAACGGCTGCTTGCCGAAGCCGTAGGTGCGACCGTAGGCCGTGCCGTTGTCTTCCCACAGGCCGATGTCGAAGCCGTGATCGGGCTCGTCGGAGCCGGTCGCGACCACGTCGATCACCGGCACTTTCGCGCCCGGCGGCAACGCGACGAAGACGTTCGCGCGCGTCGTCTCGCTGCGCGTCAGCGTCGTCACGTCGGACTCGCCCAGCACCGGCCGCGACCCGGCCGGCTGGCCCGGCGGCAGCTGCAGGTACGGCGCGAGCCGCGATGCCGGATTGATGCGGACCGCGGCGACGAAGCGGCGCGTCAGCTCGTCGCCGGTCGCGCCGTCGGTACGGAACGCGAGCGCATCGGGTCGGGGCGGATAGACCGGCACATGCGCGCGGGCCCAGCGCTCTTCGTCTTCGAGCAAACGCACGAGCGCGGGCGCCTCCTTCGCAAGAAAATCCTCGAGCCGCTCGACCTCGACCGGCGCAGCCGCTGTGACCTGCGGCAGCACCGCGAGCGCGGGCCAGGTGCACAGCGCATGGTTGCTCCACGCCGCGGCCGGGCTCGCGCATGCACAGAGCGCCGCCAGCACCAGAACGACACGCGCGGCACGCGTACCGCGCGAAAACAAATTGGCGATCGTCGTCGGTTTCAAGATGCAGGCCTCGTGCAGCGCCCGATTGTGCAACCGTCGAATCGCGCCCGGCGCTGGCCCGCACGAACGAGCGCGAGGCAGCACGCGAACGAGGCGCGATGCTTCGTCGAACGACGTGCTGCACTCGGCCCGGACGACGCGATGCTCACGACCGAGATGCCCGCACCGCACAAATAAAAAGGCGCCCCGGCCCTTGCGGGACGGAGCGCCTGGTCGACGAACGCCGGATCAGCCGAGCTTGACCGGCACGAAGATCTTCTCGCCGTCGCGCTGAACCAGCAGCGCGACGCTCTTCGGCTTCGTGCTCAGCACGCTCTTGACCTGATCGACCGATTGCACCGGCCGGCCGTTGATCGCGAGCAGCACGTCACCGGCCTCGATGCCGGCGCGCGCGGCCGGCCCGTCGACGTTCTCGACGACCATGCCATCCTCGATCTTCGCGGCGCGGCGCTCTTCGGGCGTCAGCGCGCGCAGCGCGAGGCCGAGCTGGCCGCCCTGCGTGGCATCGCCGACATCGGCGACCTTGGCGGCGCCTTCGGCACCGCCGAGCTTCGCCTCGACGTCGCGCGGCGTGCGGTCGCGCCAGACCTTCAGCTTGACGCGCTCGCCCGGCGCCGCGAGGCCGATCAGGCTCGACAACTCGCCCGAGCGGACGACCGGCTCGCCGTTGACCTCGGTGATCACGTCGCCCGACTTCAATCCGGCCGAGGCCGCCGCGCTGTTCGCAGCGACGTTCGCGATCAGCGCGCCGTCGGGCCGCTTCAGCCCGAACGAATCGGCGAGCTGCTGGTTCAGGTCCTGCACCGTGACGCCGAGGCGCGCATGCGTCGCCTTGCCGGTCGAGACGATCTGGTCCTTGACCTTCAGCGCGACGTTGATCGGGATCGCGAACGACAGGCCCTGGAAGCCGCCGCTGCGCGAATAGATCTGCGCGTTGATGCCGACGACCGCGCCGCTGCCGTCGAACAGCGGGCCGCCGGAGTTGCCTGGGTTCACCGCAGCATCGGTCTGGATGAACGGCACGACCGCATCACCCGGCAGCGAGCGGCCCTTTGCACTGACGATCCCCTGCGTCGCGCTCTGCTCGAGCCCGTACGGCGCGCCGATCGCGAGCACCGGGTCGCCGACCTCCAGCTGGCGCGCATCGCCGAGGCGCACGGTCGGCAAGTCTTTCGCGTCGATGCGCAGCACCGCGATGTCGGTCGTCGTGTCGATGCCGAGCACCTTCGCGGTGTATTCGCGCCGGTCGCTGAGCTTGACGGTCACGTCCTTGGCTTCGCGCACGACGTGCGCATTGGTCAGGATCAGCCCGTCGGAGCTGATGATGAAGCCCGAGCCCATGCCGCGGAACGGCACGCCGTTGTTGCCACGCTGGCCGCGCTGCGCACCGGGCAAGCCCGGCATGCCGCGGAAGAAGCGGAAGAACGGATCGTCTTCGGCGCCGGGCGGCAGGCCCTGCTCCTCGAGCGTCGCCGCATGCATACCGGCGACGCTGACGCCGACGACGGCCGGTCCGGCCTGCTTGACGATCGCGCGGTAGTTCGGTACCAGACCTTGCGCATTGATCATCGGCACCGCGGCCGGCTGCGCGTCGGCCGTCGCCGGCCGGGTCGACGCGACGACCTTCTGGTCGTGCTTCAGCCAGCTCGGTGTCAGATCGAACGCGCCGGCGGTGCCGACCACCGTGACGCCGGCCGCGAGCAGCGCGGCACTCAATGTTTTCATCTGCATCGCAAACCTTCCTGTCGATCGGGTTCGGTGAACCCGTAAGGAGGAGAAGATAGGCTTGCCCGATTAGGAGTCGGTTAGCGCGCGATTAAGGCAACGTTAAGCCGGCAACTTCAAAGTGCGGCCTCGAAGCGCACCGCCGCGCGAAGGCCGCCGGCTGGTGCGGTGTCCAGCGTCAGTTCGGCGCGATGGCGTTCGGCCACGCTGCGGACGATCGCGAGGCCGAGACCGGTGCCCTCCTCGCCGGTGGCCTCGCGCCGGTAGAAGCGGTCGAAGACGCGTGCGCGCTCGTCCGGCGGAATGCCCGGCCCGGGATCGTCGACCTGCAACAGCGCGGCGCCACCGTCGCGGCGAACGCGCACCGCGACCTGTGCGCCGCGCGGCGAATAGCGCAGCGCGTTGTCGACCAGATTTCGGACCAGCGCGGCGACCGCGGCACGTTCGCCGTCGATGCGGACTCCGCCGTCGGCATCGAGCGCGACCTCGCCGCCGCGCGCCAGCGCATAGGCGTGCGTGTCGACCAGCACGCCGGCGACCAGCTCGCCGAGCTCGATCGGCTCGACCGCACCGCGCGGCGCGCCGGGCTCGCTGCGCGCGAGCATCAGCAGCTGCTCGACCAGGCGCGCTGCGCGCTCGATGCCGTCGCCGAGCGCCTCGACCGCCGCGGTCAGCGCCGCGGCATCGGGCGCGCGCTTGAGCAGCTGCAGCTGCAGCTTCAGCGCGGTCAGCGGCGAGCGCAGCTCGTGCGCGGCGTCGGCAACGAATGCGCGCTGCGCGTCGAGCGCGGCACCGAGGCGCTGCAGCAAGGCGTTCAGCGCCTGTACCAGCGGCGCGACCTCGTCGGGGAGCTGCGCGGTCGAAAGCGGCTGCAGCGACTGCTCGTCGCGCTCGCGCACGCCGGCGGCGACGCGCTGCAGCGGGCTCAGCGTCTGCGCCGCGAGCCACCAGATCGCGAGCGCCATCAACGGCGCGAGCACGAGCAGCGGCGCGACGCTGCGCAGCGCTGCGTTCGCAGCCAGGCGCCGGCGGATCTGCACCGGCTGCGCGATCTGGATCACGCGATCGCGCGTCGCGACGCTGAACGTGCGCCAGACCTGCGCGCCGGCCTCGACGTTCGCGAAGCCGAGCAGCGCGCGCGCCGGCAGCTCGCTGTGGCGGCGCGACGCATAGATGCTGCGGCCGTCGGCAGTCCAGATCTGGACCACGAAATCGAGCTGCTCGTCGGCCAGCGTGCCAGCCTGGTCGGGGGCGATCTCGCCCTGGTCGCGCAAGGTCAGCGCCATCTGGCGCAGCTGATAGTCGAACAGCGCTTCCGTCTCGGCGAGCACGTTGCGATAGGTCACCGCGCCGAGCACCGCGGCGGCGAGCGCGAGCATCGCGAGCAGCGACAGCAGCAGCCGGACCCGGATCGAATTCATCCGGCGTCGCCGGACGCCGGCGCGGCGCCGACGAAGTAGCCGACGCCGCGGACGTTGCGGATGAAATCGGCGCCGAGCTTCTTGCGCAGCTGGTGGATGTAGACCGAGACCGCATTGCTCTCGATCTCCTCGCCCCAACCGTAGAGCCGGTCCTCGAGCTGCGCGCGCGACAGCAGCGCGCCGGGCCGCACGAGCAGCGCCTCGAGCACCGCGAACTCGCGTGCCGACAGCAGCACCGGCGCACCGGCGCGCGTGACTTGGCGCGTCGCCGGATCGAGCGTGACGCCGCCGTGCGCGAGCAGCGGCTCGGCGCGCCCGCCTTGGCGGCGCAGCACCGCGCGGATGCGCGCATTCAGCTCGTCGAACTCGAACGGCTTGACGATGTAGTCGTCGGCGCCGGCATCGAGTCCGGCGACGCGGTCGCCGCGTGCATCGCGTGCGGTCAGCACGATCACCGGCGTCGCGTCGCGGCGCGCGCGCAGCGCGCGCAGCACGTCGAGGCCGTCCTGCGGCGCCTGCGGCGTCGATTGCGGTCCGGCGCCGGGTCCACCTGCA
>JBDTXV010000157.1:0-5852 GCA_040006015.1 Caldimonas sp. | reverse complement strand
CGTGATCTTGCGGACCTCGGCCTTGCTCTGCTCGATGTGCGTCTTCAGCAGCAGCCGCGCCTGATCGGGCTTCTTCTGCATCACCGCGCGCAGGATCTTCGCGTGCTCGACGTAGGTCGCCTCGATGCGGTCGGCGCGCGTGAAATCGAGGCGGCGGATGATCCGGATGCGCTCGGTCACGTCCCAGTGCACGCGCGCCATCTGGCCGTTGCCGGCGGCGCGAACCAGCGCCGCGTGGAACTGCTCGTCGTGGGAGCCGACCGTGCGCGCATCGGCGACGCGTTCGGCCGGCGCGACGAGCCAGATCGATTTCAGCGCCTCGATCTCCGGCGCCGTGTCGGCTCGGGCGCAGAGGCGCGCGACGCTCGCGAGCTCGAGCACGACGCGCAGGTCGTAGAGCTCCTCGAGCCGGCCGAAGTCGATCGGCAGCACATGCCAGCCGAGCTTCGATTCGACGCCGAGAAAGCCTTCGTTGCGCAGCCTGAACAGCGCCTCGCGCACCGGCGTGCGGCTCATCCCGAGGCGCTGGCCGAGCTCGGCTTCCGAGAAGCGATCGC
The DNA here is from genome assembly GCA_040006015.1 of Caldimonas sp. GTDB lineage: Bacteria > Pseudomonadota > Gammaproteobacteria > Burkholderiales > Burkholderiaceae_C > Schlegelella_A. The sequence continues at coordinate 5,295 of JBDTXV010000157.1, read as the reverse complement.
CGGCGACGAGGCGGAAGTCGTGGATCTGCGCCTTCAGCGTCTCGTAGACCTGCTCGGCGAGCTTGCCGCCGCGCGCGCCGTTGGCGTCGACCTGGAGTCTCATCGCGCGAGCAGGCTGACGTGTGCCGCGACGACGCGCCAGCCGTCGGCGAAGCGGACCCAGGTCTGGCTCTGCCGGCCGACCTGCGGATTGCCGTCGCGCTGGAACTCGGTCATCGCGGTCGCGAAGTCGCGGCCGTAGGTCGTGATCACGGTGTGGCCGAGCGTGCGTGCGAGGCCGGAACCCGGCCGGGATGCGCGAAACGCGCGGATCGCCGCGATGCCGACCAGGTTCTCGCCGCTGCCGTAGCGCACGACGAAGTCGGACGGCCAGAACAGCTCGTCGAGCACGTCGATCCTGTTGTTCACGAGCGCGTCTTCGTAGCGCGCGAACACCGCGCGCACTTCGCACAGCACGTCGGGGAGGTTGATCTCGATCGTCATCGCTTGATCATCGTCGCTTGATTCATCGAATGAGCCGGCGCGGCGACCGGCGCATCGACGACGCCGGCTCTCTGCAGATGATGCGCGACCCGCAGCACACGGTCTTCGCGCCACGGCGCCGCGATCAGCTGCACACCGATCGGCAGTTGCGGATCGCAGCCCCAGACCGGCACCGTGCAGACCGGCAGCCCGATCAGCGAGATCGGCTGCGTCAGCAGGCCGAGGCTCGGCCGTGCCGGCAGGCGCCGGCCATCGATCGTCAGCCACTCGGTGCCGAGCGTCGGCGCCGGGCACGGCGTCGCCGCGGCGATCAGCACATCGAACTCGCCGAACAGCTCGGCAGCACGCAGCGCGAACCAGCGGCGCAACCGCTGCGCCTGCACGATCCATGCGGCCGGCAGCAGCGCGCCGGCGAGAAAGCGGTCGCGCGACAGCGGCTCGAAATCGGCGGCGCGCGCGCGCAGGTCGGGCAGGTGCAGCGCGCTGCCTTCGGCATTCGTGATCAGGAACGCCGCGGCGCGCGCGCGTGCGACCTCCGGCAGCTCGACGCGGCGCCGTGTGCCGAGCGCCGCGGCGATGCGCTCGACCGCGGCCCGCGCTTCGGGTCCGGCGTTCTCGTCGAAGTAGCCGCCGAGCGCGCCGATGCGCAGGCCGTCGATCGGCGCGGCGAGCCGGTTCGCGGTCGGCTCGATCGGCCGCGCCGCGCAGGCCGGGTCGCGCGCGTCGGCTCCTTGCATCGCGTCGTAGGCGAGCGCGAGATCGGCCGCGCTGCGCGCGAACGGGCCGAGGTGGTCGAGGCTCGCGACGAACGGATAGCTGCCGTTGCGCGGCAGCCGGCCATAGGTCGGCTTCAGCCCGAACGTGCCGCACAGCGACGACGGGACGCGGATCGAGCCGTTGGTGTCGGAGCCGAGCGCGAGCGGCACCTCGCCCGCCGCGACCGCGGCGGCCGAGCCGCCCGACGAGCCGCCGGCGCTGCGCGACGGATCGTGCGGGTTGCGCGTCGGCCCGTCGTGCGAGTTCTCGGTCGTGAAGCCGTAGGCGTACTCGTCCATGTTCAACGCGCCGACGAGCACCGCGCCGGCCGCTTCGAGACGCGCGATCAGCGGCGCGTCGTGCACCGCGGCTGGCCTGTCGCGCTCGATCTTCGAGCCGGCCCGCGTCGTCACGCCGGCGATGTCGAACAGGTTCTTGACCGCGAACGGCACGCCGAGCAGCGGCAACATCGCGGCCGCCGCATCGCCGGCGGCGACGCGCGCATCGAGCTCGGCGGCGCGGCGCCGGGCACGCGCCGCGGTCACATCGGTGAACGCATTGACGACGGCGTCGGTCGCAGCGATGCGCGCGAGGCTGGCCTCGACGATCGCGCCCGCGCCGATCGCGCCGCTGCGCACCGCGGCCGCGATCGCCGCCGCGCTGCCACCGAGCAGCTCGACCGCATCCGCGCCGGACTTGGCGCCGCGCGGCGAGCCGTTCGCGGTCGATGCGGGTGATGCGGATGATGCGAATACAGCGATCGTCGCTGGCGGAGCGCTCGATGCGGTCGATGCAGCGTGCGGGTTCGATGGGTTCGATGCCCTCGGCTCGATCGACGCGAACACCGATGCCGCGTCGTCTTCGATGCCGAGCGGCTGCGCCATCACGAGCTCGGCCATGCCTGCTGCAAGCTCGAAGTACTGCAGCACGCCGGGCCGATGCGCGGGCGCGAGCGTCAGATCGAGCGCCGCGGCCGCGGCATCGATATAAGCTTCGATTTGCTCGCGCTGCATGACTTCGATGCTAGGGCCTGTCACGAGGGACGCGCGCAAGGCGGGGCGGGTGATCGGCTGTGACCCACTGCGGCGGCGCAGCGAAGCGCAGCCGTCCGCCCGCCCGCGCCTTTGCAAGCGCCACCAACACCCGCGCGAGCCAAGGCAGCGGGAGGGTCGTCTCGCCAAGAAGGCAGCGATCGAGAAGGAATCATTGCCCGCCTCGGTAATCCGGAGATGTCACGCGCCCGCCCGGCTTGCGAGCCAGGCGCGCCAGCCGCCGTGCGCGGTGATGTCGGTCGCGCCTTCGAGCGCGTGCGCCTCGCAGAGGAAGCCGTGGATGGAGCGGCCGTCGGCGAGCTCGACGCGGCCTAGGCCGAGCGGTGCCGCGATCAATGCCAGAAAAGAACCGACCGCATCGAGCGGCAGGTCCCAGACTTCGACCGCGATCGCGGCGCCGCCGGCCTCGACGCGAACCATGCCCGGCTTCGGCGGAACGGTCGACGGCAGCGCGTAGAGGCGATAGTGCGGCGCGGTCTGCGTCGCCGCGCTCAACGTCGCGCCGCGCTCGACCAGCTGGCCGTTCAGCGGCAGGCCGTGCAGATGCGCGCCGGCGACCGCGATCGGCAAGGTCGCGATCGCGGCCGGCCAGGGCGCGGAATCGGCTGCATCGCTCGCTCCATCGCCGGCGTGCGGCATCACGCCGGTCGCACCGAGCGGCAGATCGAGGCTCGTCTGCCATGCGACGCCGAAGCGGGCGAGGGCGGCATCGCGCGCCGCCGCGGCGATGAACGTCACGCCGAACGGCAGGCGGTTCGCGCAGAAGCCTGCCGGCAGCGCGAGCGCGCACCAGCCGAGCAGGTTGACGAAGTTCGTGTAGCGGCCGAGCTGCGCATTGCTGCCGAGCGGATCGGCGGCGACCTCGGCGTGGCGCGGATGGCCGGGCGCGGTCGGCACCATCAGCAGGTCGACCTCGTCCCAGATCGGCCGCGTGTCGCGCTGCGCGTCGCGCAACGCGTAGAGGGCGCGGAACGCATCGGTCGCCGAGTGCTCGCGCGCCGCGGCGATCACGCTGCGCACGCTCGGGTCGAGCGCTTCGGGATCGCGCTCGAGCAGCTCGGCGACGACCGCATGCCGCTCCGCGATCCACGGGCCGCCGTAGAGCATTTCGGCGACCGCATCCAGCGGCGCGAAATCGATCGTGACGACGCGATGCCCGAGGCTCTGCAGATGCGCGACCGCGTGCTCGTACGCATCGGCGTAACCGGCGTCGCCGCTGAACGTCGCCTGCGCCGGGATGCCGATCCGCAATGGCGACGCGAAGCGCGCCGGTCCGAGCGCGAACTCGCTGTACGCGTCGCCCGCATCGGGGCCTTCGATCAGCGCGAGGACCCGCGCCGCATCGGCCGCGGTCAGCGCGAGGATCGAGACGCAGTCGAGGCTGCGGCAGGCCGGCACGACGCCGCTCGTGCCGACGCGGCCCGGCGTCGGCTTCAGCCCGACGACGTTGTTGAAGCCGGCCGGCACGCGCCCCGAGCCGGCGGTGTCGGTGCCGAGCGCGAACGCGACGTCGCCGCGCGCGACCGCGACCGCCGAGCCCGAGCTCGAGCCGCCGCTGACGCGCTCCGGCGCGAGCGCGCTGCCGGGCCGTCCGTACGGCGAACGCGTGCCGACGAGGCCGGTCGCGAACTGGTCGAGGTTGGTCTTGCCGATGCAGACCGCGCCGGCCGCGACCAGCTTCGCGACCGCGGCGGCATCGGCCCGCGCGACGTATTCGAATGCGGGACAAGCGGCGGTCGTCGGCATCCCGGCGACATCGATGTTGTCCTTGACCGCGAACGGCACGCCGAAGAGCGGCAACGCTCGCAGCGCCGCGGCGCGGTCCGGATGCTCGGCAGCGCGGGCCTCGAGCGCGTCGACCTGCATATCGATCTGCGCGCCGCTGCAGCGGGTGATCCAGACTCCGGGCGCACTCTCGCGTTCGAGCCGTCGCTGCAATGCGCCGAGCAGCTCGCGCGGGGCGGCCCCTGACGCATAAGCGCGACGCCAGTCGGGCAACGTCAGCAGCGGGGAGGAGTCCATGCGACGGCTTGGTGCGCGAGTTGGTATACCAGCGAGTGCACAGCATGATCCATGCCCAGCGCCGGGCTACATTGCGACGCGTTGCGCAGGCTGCTCGACGCCGCTCTAACCCAAGGACCGCTGCATGAACCTGCTCGACATCGATCTCAACGGCGTCTTCGGACTGACCGTCTCGCCGCTGCAGCTGATGCTGCGCGGCACGCTGATGTACTGGTTCCTGTTCGCGATCTTCCGTTTCGTGCTGCGCCGCGACGTCGGCTCGGTCGGCGTCAGCGACTTCCTGTTTGTGGTGATACTCGGAGACGCCGCGCAGAACGCGATGATCGGCAGTGCGACCTCGGCCAGCGACGGCATGGTGCTGATCACGACGCTGGTGTTCTGGAACTACATGCTGGACTTCCTGAGCTTTCGCATCCCGGCGATCCAGCGCTTCACGTCGCCGCGCCGCCTCTGCCTTGTGCGCGACGGCAAGCGGCTGCGCCGCAACATGCGGCGCGAATTGATCACCGACGAGGAGCTGAACGCGAAGATCCGCGAAGAGGGCGTCGACGATATCGCCGCGATCAAGCGGATGTATCTCGAAGCCGACGGCGAGATGAGCGTCGTCAAGCGCGAGGGCGCCCGATGAGAGATGCCGCGCCGCTTTCGCGCGCGCGCTCGACGTGGGTTGCGCGCGCGCTGCTGACCGTCGCGATCGTGTTCCTGCTCGAAAGCGCGAAGCCGCTGATGCTGCCGATCGTGATCGCGGTCGCGTTCACGTTCGTGCTCGCGGCGCCGGTGCACTGGCTGCGCCGCCACGGCCTGCCCGATCACCTCGGCGCCGCGCTGGTGATCGCCGCGGTGATCGCGGTCGTCGCGCTGCTGGCGTCGCTGCTCGCGGCGCCGGCCGCGCAATGGTGGGCGCGCGCACCGATCGCGGTGCATCAGCTGCTCGAGTCGGCGCAGCGCCTGCGCAGCGCGGCGTTTCCGGCGCCGACAGCGA
>JBDTXV010000156.1:0-5853 GCA_040006015.1 Caldimonas sp. | reverse complement strand
CGATCCATCCGGTCGCCGGCCGCATGCCGGGCCACATGAACGTGCTGCTGGCCGAAGCCGAGGTGCCGTACGACCAGGTCTTCGAGATGGAAGACATCAACGGCGAGTTCGGCCAGGCCGACGTCGCGATCATCCTCGGCGCCAACGACGTCGTGAACCCGGCCGCGCACACCAAGGGCAGCGCGATCTACGGCATGCCGATCCTCGAGGCCTACAAGGCCAAGACGATCATCGTCAACAAGCGCTCGATGGCGGCGGGCTACGCCGGCCTCGACAACGAGCTGTTCTACATGGACAAGACGATGATGGTGTTCGGCGACGCGAAGAAGGTCGTCGAGGACATGGCCAAGGCGATCGAGTGACGCGGCGCCGCGCCGACACGGTCTAGCTGCAGTGGGCCCGATTCCCGTGCGTGCCGCGTCGAGCCGCCGCACGGTCGCGCCGACACATGCGCTGTTGCGCCGGACCTTGCTGTGTCGGAGCGCGATCACGGCGTTGCTGATCGCCGCGGGCGCCGCCGTCTTCGCTCAGGTGCCGGCCGGCTACCCGGATACCTACGCGGCGATCGTCTCGGCGGCGCGCAAGGAAGGCAAGGTCGTCGTCTATTCGACCACCGACCTCTCCGCGGTCGCGGCGCTCGTCCGTGACTTCGAGCAGCTCTATCCCGGCGTCAAGGTCGACTACAACGACCTCAACAGCTCGGAGCTCCACAACCGCTATCTCGCCGAGACCGCGGCGGCGCAGCCTTCGGCCGACGTGCTGTGGAGCTCGGCGATGGACTTGCAGATGAAGCTCGCGAACGACAACTTCGCGACTCGCTACAGGTCTCCGGAGGCTGCCTCGTTGCCCGAGTGGGCGGTCTGGCGCGACGAGGCATTCGGAACCACCTTCGAGCCGGCGGTGTTCGTCTACAGCAAGCGCTTCGTCAGCGGCGCCGACATTCCGCAAACGCACGCCGACTTCTTCCGTCTGATCTCGACGCAGCGCGAGAAGTACGCCGGTAACGTGACGACCTACGACATCGAGAAGTCCGCCGTCGGCTTTCTGTTCGCGACCCAGGACAGCCGATCGCATCCGGGGTTCTGGGACCTGGTCCGTGCGCTCGGTGCGAACGCGGTCGAGCTCGAGACCAACACCTCGGTGATGGTGCAGCGGATCGCCGCCGGCAAGGACTACCTCGGCTACAACCTGATCGGCTCGTATGCGCTGTCCCGCGCGCGACGCGACCCGTCGATCGGCGTCGTGCTGCCGAAGGATTACACGCTGGTGATGTCGCGGATCGCGCTGTTGTCGAAGACCGCGCCGCATCCGAATGCCGGCCGGCTCTGGCTCGACTATCTGCTGTCGAAGCGCGGCCAGAGCGTGCTGTCGAACCGATCGGAACTGTTCTCGATCCGCAACGATGTCGAAGGCGAGTTCACCGCGGGTTCGATGCGCAAGACCCTCGGCTCGAGCCTGAAGGCGATCGGCGTCGGCCCGGCGCTGCTGGTCTTTCTCGATCAATCGAAGCAACTCGACTTCCTGCGTCACTGGCGCCGCGAAACCGGCACCGTGCGCTAGCGCGGATCGGGTCGGTCAGGCCAGCGCCGCGAACGTCACGCGGACGCTGAGACCTCGGCTTTCCGTGGTCGAGCGCAATTCGATGCGGGCATGGTGCGACGCGCAGATGTCGCGGACGATCGAGAGGCCGAGGCCCGAGCCGCCGAGCGCCGCGTCCGGCCCACGGTAGAACCGCTCGAAGACGCGCTCGCGCTCGGCCGGCGGGATCCCGGGTCCGTCGTCCTCGACGACGAGCACGACCTCGTCGCCGGCGATCACGTGCACCGCGACCGCGCCCCCGTCGTGGCCGTAGATGATCGCGTTGTCGAGCAGGTTCCCGATCAGCTCGCGCAACAGCGCCTCGGTGCCGAGCACGCGCGCGGCGCCGATCGGCTCATCGAAGCTGAGGTCGATGCGCTTCGCGCGGGCCGCCGGCACGAAGTCGAGCGTCGTCGTGCGCGCGAGCGCCGCCAGATCGACGCCGCCCATCCGATGATCCTGCAGGACGTCCGGGTCGGCGCGCTCGAGCAGCAGCATTTGCGCGATCAGGCGCGCGAGGCGGGCCAGATCGTCTTGGACGTCGAGCAGCGTCTGTCGCGTCAGCTCCGCCTGATTCTGGCGCAGGCTGTACTCGATGTGCGTGCGCATCTCGGCGAGCGGCGTGCGCATCTGGTGCGACGCGTCGGTGATCAGGCGCTGCCGGCTGAGCAGCAGGCGCTCGATCCGCGCGGTGTGGACGTTCAGCGCCTCGATCAGCGGGCGCACCTCGGTCTGCACGCCCGACGGATCGATCGGGCGCAGATCGCTCGGTGACCGCGCGACGAGGCCTTCGCGCAACCGGCCGAGCGGCGTCAGTCCGCGCGCGAGGCCGAACCAGACGAGCGCTGCCGCTGCGACGATCAGGGCGGCCTGCCGTACCAGCGACTCGACGAGGATCTGCTGCGACAGCGCGTCTCGCGCCTCGCCGGTCTCGGCGACGACGACGACGACCTGCGCTGCCGGCACCGTGCCGTAGATCAGTTTTTTCAGCGCGACGAGATGGATCGTCTCCTCGCGATAGCGGGCAGCGTAGAAGACAGCATCGTCGCCGGTGCGCGGCAGAACCGAGGGTTGCGGGAGATCGTCGTAGCCGGTCAGCGTCTTCCCGTCGGGTGCGATGACGCGGTAGAAGATCCGCTCCTGCAGGTTCGATTCGAGCAACTGCAGCGCCGCGTATGGCAGGTCGACGCGGATCTCGCCGTCGAGCAGCTCGACGTTCTCGGCGATCGCTTCGGCCGATGCCGTCAGCAGGTGATCGAAAGACTGGTTCGCGGTCGCGACCGCGGCCCGGTTGCTGAACCATGCGTTGATCGAGAGCAGCACCAGCAGCGGAACGAGCAGCCAGAGCAGCAGTTGCAGCCTGAGGCTCTCAAACCGCTTCGAGAACATAGCCGAGTCCGCGCAAGGTCACGATCGAGACGCCGCTCGCCTGCAGCTGCTTGCGCAGCCGGTGGATGTAGATCTCGACGACGTCGGTGCTCGTCGACGCGTCCATCGAGAAGACGCGTTCGTAGATCACCGACTTGCTGGCGACCTTGCCGAGCCGCATCAGCAGCACCTCGAGCACCGCATGCTCCTTCGGACGCAGCAGCAGCCGTTCGCCGTGCAGCGTGAAGAGCCGCGACGAGCTTTCGTATTCGAGCGGGCCGAGCGCGATCTTCGGCGCCGCGACGCCGTGCCCGCGCCGGATGACCGCGTGCAGGCGCGCTTCGAGCTCGCTCAGATCGAACGGCTTCGCGAGGTAGTCGTCGGCGCCGAGATTCAAGCCGCGGACCCGATCCTCGAGCTCGCCGCGCGCGGTCAGCACGATGACCGGCGTCGACGCGCCCCGCTCGCGCAAGCGCTGCAGCACCGTCAGGCCGTCCATCGACGGCAGCGAGAGATCGAGCACGAGCGCGTCGTAGGTTTCGGTGCGCAGCAGCGAATCGGCCTGGGCGCCGTCGTGAACCAGATCGACCGCGAAGCCATGTTGACGCAGCGCCTTGCCGAGCCATGAGGCCAGCTTGAGGCTGTCTTCGGCGAGGAGCACGCGCATCGAGGGTCGGGTCGGAGTGGAGGCGGGTCGAAGCCGCGTGACCTCGCCGCGCATTGGGCAAGAAAGAGGGTGGTTTCCTCGCTCGGGGTTTTCCCTCGCGCCTCGAAAGTAAAGCGGGACGAAAGGCGGCCTTCACAGAATCCGCCCCCGTGCCCGGCGGCATGCCGATCGTCGGGCCGATCCGCGGTCGCGCGCCATCGATGAGCGCCGCGATCGAACCTCGAACGAGAAACCCTGGGAGACCCTCGATGAAAAAGACTGCGCTCTGTGCAGCGATCCTCACGGCCTTTGCGGTCACCGCGCCCGCCTTCGCCGACGAGGTTTCCGATCTGAAGGCCGAGATCGCGGCGCAAAAGAAGGCTGCCGAAGCGCAGAAGGCGCGCCTCGACGCGCTCGAGCAACGGCTCAACAGCATGCCGGCGCCGGCGGCAGTCGCGACGACGCCCGGCAAGGCCGCGCCCGGTTCCGCCCCGACGGTCGCGACCAGCCCGGACCCGGCCTCTTCGTCGCTTCCGGGCGGCGTGTCGTTCAAGCAGGGCGAAGGCCTGAGCTACGTGACCGCGACCGGCAGCGTGACGCTGTATGGCCTGATCGACGTCTCGTACCTGCACACGAACCACGCCAACGCCGCCGGCGACAGCGTCACGTCGCCGCGGGTCTCGTGGTTCAGCGGCAACCGCTGGGGCATCACCGGCAAGCGCCTGATGGGCGACAGCGGCATGAACGTGATCTTCCGCCTCGAAAGCGAATTCGAGAGCCAGACCGGCGCGATGGACACCGCCAACGTGCTCTTCAATCGCGATGCGTGGGTCGGCGTCGAAAGCCGCGCGCTCGGCAAGCTGACCTTGGGCCGGCAGAACGCGATCGGCCGCGACCCGGCCGCATCGGCAATCTACGGCGATCCGTACGGCCCGGCGGCACCGTCGACCGAAGAGGGCGGCTACACCAACAACAACAACTTCAAGCAACTGATCTTCTACGCCGGCAGTGCAACCGGCACGCGCGTCGACAACGGCGTGGTCTGGAAGAAGGCGTTCGACGGCGGACTCGTCGCCGGCGCCGAATACCAGTTCGGCGGAGTCGCCGGTGACTTCTCGAACGGCAGCACCGAGACGCTTACGCTGGCCTATGCGGGCGGCCCGTTCAACGTCGCCGGTTTCGCGACCAGCGCGCGCGTCGCCGGGCTGACCGACAGGTCGTACTCGGTCGGTGGCAACTACACGTTCGGACCGGTGCGCGTCAACGCCGGCTTCTTCCACTACACCGCAGAGCAAGGTGCGCTCGGCAATCGCAAGGACAACGCGTATACGGTCTCGACCAAGTTCGCGCCGGCCGGCAAGCTCGATTACGAGCTCGGCTATCAGGTGATGAAGGCCGACAACGCCGCGGTCAACGGCGGCGGCAACGTGCTGAATGCCTTCGCGAACGCGAGCGCCGCGAAGGCGACCGCGACCGGCAGCCGCGCGACCGTATACGGCTCGATCTTCTATCACTTCGACAAGATCACCGAGGTCTACATCGCCGGCGACTACCTGAAGCTGAAGGACGGCTACAAGGTCGGCGTGACGAACGGCGCGCCGAACCAGACCGAGCTGGCGATCGGCCTGCGAACCCGGTTCTGATCGGGTTCGTGCGCCGGAATCGGCGCGTCGGTTCCGCACGATCGCTGCAATCGGCATGCCGCCTGCTGCTGCAACGGGCCGATCACTCGACATCTCGAAGGTCGAATCCTCGGATAAGCCCGCATGGGCCCCGCCAGGGCCCGGAATACCATAGGTGTCCTGTCGGGACGGGCATTGCTCGGCGACGTGCGGGCTTCGTCCATCCGACCCTCCGCTTTCAAACCGCGGTCAGCGATCCGGTGCTCTCCGGGTCGCGAGTCCGCCCCAACACACGAGAACGAACGATGAATTCCACGACTCGCATCGCCATTCGCCTAGCCGCCGCGTTGACGCTGCTCCCGGCGCTGGTGTTCGCCCAGGTCCCGGCCGGCTATCCGGCCAGCTACGCCGACACGATCGCCGCCGCGAAGAAGGAAGGCAAGGTCGTCGTTTACAGCACGACCGACACCGCCGCCGCCAATTTCCTGATCAACGATTTCAAGGCGCTCTATCCCGGCATCTCGGTCGAATACAACGACATGAACTCGACCGAGGTCTACAACCGCTTCATCAGCGAGAAGGCGGCCAATGCCGGCTCCGCCGACGTGCTGTGGAGCTCGGCGATGGACCTGCAGATCA
>JBDTXV010000155.1:0-5857 GCA_040006015.1 Caldimonas sp. | reverse complement strand
CGGCGCCCGGCTTCGCGGCGATGCGCGCGCTGACGCGCGAGGTAATGGATGCCGGCGCGGCCGGCGTGATGATCGCGCCGCCGAACACACTGCGGACCGACGACCAGATCGTCGGCTACTACCGGCAGGCGGTCGAGGCGATCGGCGCCGACGTGCCGTTCGTGCTGCAGGACTATCCGCTGACCTTCAGCGTGCAGATGACGCCGGCGGTGATCCGCCGCATCGTCACCGAGTTGCCGTCGTGCGCGGTGCTGAAGCACGAGGACTGGCCCGGCCTCGAGAAGATCACGACCTTGCGCGGCTTCGAGCGCGACGGCTCGATGCGTCACATCTCGATCCTCTGCGGCAACGGCGGCCTGTTTCTCGACTACGAGATGGAACGCGGCGCCGACGGCGCGAACACCGGCTACGCGTTTCCCGACATGCTCTGCGACGTCGTCCGCCTGGCTGCCGCCGGCGAACGCGAGCAGGCCCACGACCTGTTCGACGCGCATCTGCCGCTGCTGCGCTACGAGCAGCAGCCGGGTATCGGCCTTTCGGTGCGCAAGTACGTGCTGATGCGGCGCGGCATCCTGACGAGCCCGGCGCAGCGCAAGCCCGCCGCGCCGTTCCCGGCCGCGGCGCGCGCCGAGGTCGATCACCTGCTCGATCGGCTCGCGCGCCACGATCCGCGCGCGCGGCTCGCGCCGGTCTGATCCAGGCCGGCGTCAGGTCTTCGCCGATTTCTTCTGCGCCTTTTTCGCAGCCTCGAGGTTCTCGGCCTTCTTCGTCGACTTCTCGGCGCGCGTCGGCTTCGCCTTGTCCTTCGCCGACTTGGCTTGCTTCGGTTCCTTCGCCGCCTTCGGCGCCTTCGGTGCTTTCGGCGCCTTCGCGGCCTTGACCGGCCGCGCCGCCTTGGCCTTCGGCGTCTTGGCCTGCGCGAGTCGCTCTTTCTTCGCGGCCTTCAGCGCCTCGCGTTCGGCGAGCAGGGCCTGCTCCTCTTCCGAAGGCGGCTGGTCGGCGCCGTGCGAATGGATGCGGCTCGCCATCGCCAGATGGAGCCTCGCGCCGTTCTTTTGGATCTGCGGGTTCAGCGATGCGGTACGGATCGGCATTTAATGCTCCGGTTTGAAAAGAAGGGCCAAATGTAGGCCAGGTCGGATCGGCGCCCGTTTCGTGTCGCGCCGCATCGGCGCCGGCGAACGCGGCGCCTCGCATCGGGAAGACGAAAAGACGAATGGCAAGACGCACGCGCAAGACCCTTGGAAGCAGCTGGTTCAACGCCGGCCTGAACGCGATGACGCGCACCGCGATGCGGGCCGGCACGCGCGCGATCAAGCAGGCGCTGCGCACGCCAGCGGTGGCGCGCAAACGCGCGCCGGCGAAACGCGCGATCGCGCAGTCGCCGGTGGCGAAAGGCGCGCAGCGCTCGATCGCGAAGACCGCGTCATCGAAGCGCGGCGGCGCGACGCGCTCGACTGCGGCACGCGCAGGCGCGGCGCGCAAGACGGCGCGATCGCGCGACTGGAGCAGCGGCGTCGCGATCGCGGCCGGCGGCGCACGCCGCTACCGGCTCTATGCACCGCCCGGCGCGACGCGCACCGAGCGGCTGCCGCTGCTCGTGATGCTGCATGGCTGCGGCCAGGATGCCGACGCGCTCGCCGCGAGCAGCCGCATGAACCGCATCGCCGCGCGCGAGCGCTTCTTCGTGCTTTATCCGGAACAGGACCGCCTCTCGAACGGCCACGGCTGCTGGAACTGGTACGACACGCGCTCGGGCCGGGCCCAGCTCGACGCCGGCATCGTCGACGCGGCGATCGATCAGGTCTGCCTGTGGCATCCGGTCGATGCGAAGCGGATCGCGCTGGCCGGCCTGTCGGCCGGCGCGAGCCTCGCGGCCCTGCTCGCGACGCTGCATCCCGAGCGCTTTTGCGCCGTCGCGATGCATTCCGGCATCGCGCCGGGCATCGCCCATTCGTCGGCGACCGCGCTCGGCGCGATGCGCGGGCGCCGGGCCGCGCTGCCGTTGCCGCTCGCCGCCGCGACCGCGCTGCCGCCGTTGCTCGCGATCCAGGGCAGCAGCGACCGCATCGTCGCGCCGAGCAACGGCGCGGCCGCGGTCGAGCTGTGGGCCGCGCGCGCCGGTGCGCGCGCCGCGAAGCCCCGCCGCGTGCAGCGCGGCTCGCGCCATGAGGCGACGATCACCAACTATCGAAAGCGCGGCACGCTGGTCGCGACGCTGTGCGAAATCGCTGGCCTCGGCCACGCGTGGAGCGGCGGCGCGGCCGGACATCCGTACAGCGATCCGCAAGGACCCGATGCATCGCGGATGATCTGGTCCTTCGTCGCGCGTGCGTTCGCGTCCGCGTCCGCCCCCGCGACTGCATAGCGTGCCAACGCGCGGCACGTGCAGCAGACACGCGGCGCCGCGACCACCACACGCCACGCGCCGAACGTCCGACGCACGACGCGTCGCCGACGTCAGTTGATCGCGAAGCAGTACAGGCGTCCGTTGCCGCCGGTGCTGACCAGCGCGTCGTCGCTGCAGCCGCTCGTCTGGTGCGCGGAGTTCCACGAGGTGTTCTGCGGCGGCGGGCTCGTGCCGTTACGGTCGTGATGACCGACCATCGCCGCGCCGGCGCCGCTGCGCGTCCAGTTGCCGCAGGTCGTGTCGGCATCGCCGGCGATCACCGTGCCGTCGGGCTGCGAGCCGGTCAGGATGTCGTGCTGGGTCGGCTTGTCGCCGGAACCGCTGACGACCTCGCCGCGCTCGGTCAGCGCGGTCTGCTTCGTGATGTTGTTCGTGCCGTGCAATTGCGCGAGGTCGGTCGCGATCACGACGCCGTTGGCGTTGCGCCAGGGTCCGCGGCCGATGCGGTCGCGCGCATTGCCGGCCGGCGTGCTTGCGGTCGCGGTCGTGCTGAGATAGGCATGCCAGGTGCGGCCGCCGGCGCCGACCGCGGTCGCGAGCGACTGGCACAGCCGGTCGGCGCCGGTCACGGCGCCGAAATCGGCGCCCTTGCCGGAGCCGACGCTCGACACGAAGAAGCTCATGTCGTTCTTCATCGCCGGCGAGCTCGCGCAGGCGGCGAGCACCGAGACGATGGCCACCGAAGCCGCATGGGGCCACTTGATCGAAAGTCGCATGATGTTTTTCCTGATTTGTTGTGAGAGGCCGAACCGACGCGCCCGGGCGCCGGCCAGACTAGTGGAAAGTGCCGGCCGGTTCAAGCAGCTTACCCTGCGTCGGGCGGGGTCGGCCGGACATCACGACGCCGCGCCGCTGTGCGATGCTGACGCATGCACCGGCGTTCGATCGTGCTGTCGCTGCTCGGCTCGGGTCTCGCTGCCGCGACTCTCCCCGCGCGGCCGGAGCCGGCCGCGGCCCTGCGCTTTCCGTTCGATCACGGGGCGCATCCGCAGACCCGCATCGAGTGGTGGTACGCGACCGGTGCGATGCAGGCGGACACGCGCCTGTTCGGCTTCCAGATCACGTTCTTCCGTGCGGCGACCGGCATCGCCAGCGACAACCCGAGCCGCTTCGCGGCGCGCCAGATCGTCTTCGCGCATGCCGCGATCTCGGACCTCGCCGAGCGCCGGCTGCGCCACGACGCGCGGATCGCGCGCAGCGGCTTCGGGGTGGCCAGCGCGGCGACCGGCGACGCCGCCGTAAAGCTCGGCGACTGGACCCTGATGCGTGACGGCGGCGCGGCGATGAGCCGCTATGCCGTGCATGCAGCGAGCGAGCGCGCCGGCTTCGCGTTCGATCTCGTGCTGCAGGCGACGCAGCCCGTGCTGCTGCAAGGCGTCGACGGCCTGTCGCAAAAAGGGCCGCGGCCGGCCCAGTCGAGCCGCTACTACAGCGAGCCGCAGCTCGCGGTCGCCGGCACGCTGACGCTCGATCGCCAGACCGCGGCGGTGCTCGGACGCGCATGGCTCGACCACGAGTGGAGCGATTCGATCCTCGACCCGCAGGCGGTCGGCTGGGACTGGATCGGCATCAATCTCGACGACGGCTCGGCGCTGACGGCGTTTCGGATCAGGCGCCGCGACGGCAGCGCGTTACACGCCGGCGGCAGCTTTCGCGGCGCCGGTGCGGCGACGCGCAACTTCGCGCCGGGCGAGGTCGTGTTCGAGCCCGGACGGCGCTGGACCAGTGCGCGCTCGAAGGCGAGCTATCCGGTCGAATGGACGATCGCGACGCCGGCCGGGCGCTTCGCCTTGAAGGCGCTGCTCGACGACCAGGAGCTCGACAGCCGTGCCAGCACCGGCTCGATCTACTGGGAGGGCCTCAGCGAGCTGTTCGACGCCGGCGGCGCGCGCGTCGGCCGCGGCTATCTCGAGATGACCGGCTACGCCGCGCCGCTCACGCTCTGATCGCGCTTCGGCTTCGACATCGAACGCAGCTCAGTGCGCGCCGGCCGCGTCGACGACGACACCCCGCTTCGGCCGCGCCAACCACAGCATGCCGACGAGCAGCACGAAGATCGCGGCGGAGAGCATGAACAGGTCGTTGGCCGCGAGCGTGTAGGCCTGCTGGTCGACGATCCGGTTGATCGTGCCGAGCGCCTGCTCGTGCGTGTAGCCGGACGCGCCGAGCTGGGCGAACGTGGCCGTCGCCGCGACGTTCGATGCATTGATCGCCTCGGCGAGCTGCGCGTGGTGCAGCACCGCGCGGTTCTCCCATGCGGTCGTGAACAGCGAGGTGCCCATCGCGCCGGCGGTGATGCGCACGAAATTGCTGAGGCCCGCCGCGGCCGGCATCCGGTCCGGCGTCAGCCCCGAGAAGATGATCGCCTGCAGCGGAATGAAGAAGAACGCCATCGCCGCGCCCTGCAGGATCGTCGGGATCAGCACCGTCATAAAGTCGGCCTGCACGTTGAAGCGCGAGCGCATCCACAGCACCAGCGCGAAACCGAGGAACGCGACCGTCGCGAGGCGGCGCGGATCGATCTTGCCGATGTTCTTGCCGACCCACGGCGACAGCACGATCGCGAGCAGGCCGACCGGCGCCATCGCCATCCCGGCCCAGGTCGCGGTGTAGCCCATGTACTGCTGCAGCCACAGCGGCAGCAGCACGATGTTGCCGAAGAAGAGGCCGTACGCGATCGACAGCGAGAGCGTGCCGGTCAGGAAGTTGCGCCGGAAGAACAGGCGCAGGTCGACGATCGGATGCTCCTCGGTCAGCTCCCACGCGAGGAAGAACGCGAAGCCGACCGCGGCGACGATCGCGAGCACGACGATCTGGTTCGAGCCGAACCAGTCGAGCTCCTTGCCCTTGTCGATCATGATCTGCAGCGCGCCGACCCACAGCACCAGCAGGCCGAGGCCGACGTAGTCGAGCGGCACGCGGCGCGGCCCCGGATCGCGCTTGCGGTAGATCGACCAGGTCAGCCCGGCCGCGATGATGCCGACCGGGATGTTGATGTAGAAGATCCACGGCCACGAGATGTTGTCGGTGATCCAGCCGCCGAGCAGCGGCCCGACGACCGGCGCGACCAGCACCGTCATCGCCCACATCGCCATCGCACTGCCCGCCATCGCGACCGGATAGCTCGACAGCAGCAGGGTCTGCGACAGAGGGATCATCGGTCCGGCGACGAGACCCTGGATCACGCGAAAGACGATCAGCGATTCTATGTTCGGCGCGAGCCCGCACATCCACGACGCGATCACGAACAGCAGGATGCTCGCGGTGAAGAGCCGGACCTGGCCGAAGCGTTGCGTCAGCCAGCCGGTCAGCGGCACCGAGATCGCGTTCGCGACCGCGAACGACGTGATGACCCAGGTCCCTTGCGTCGGGCTGACGCCCATGTCGCCGGCGATCGCCGGGATCGACACGTTCGCGATCGAGCTGTCGAGCACGTTCATGAACGTC
>JBDTXV010000154.1:0-5867 GCA_040006015.1 Caldimonas sp. | reverse complement strand
CACGCTCCGACAGCGGGTCGCAGCCTCCCCTGACTGCGCCGGCCCGGGCGCTGACTATTCTTGGTTCATGTGCAGGAGCAGGTCATGAACACGAGACAGTGGTTGTCGGTCTGGGGTCTGGCGCTCGGCGCCGCGGCGTCGCCGTATGCGGCCGCACAGACGAGCCCGAACACGGTCGCCGCACCGAGGGTGCAGCAGCGCCCGGGTGGCATCGTCTACATCATCAGCGGCGGCGCCTTCGAGGAAGACCGCGCGACCAGGGCCGGACCGAGCGCCGATCGGTTCGCGCCGCGGCAGCGCAGCAGACGGTGAACCGGCGCTTCCCCGGCTGAGCCGGGCTCGCTCGCCCTCAGTGCGCCGACGGATCGGCGACGACGATCACGACGCTGTCGCCGCTGCCGGAGGCCGCGATCGAGAAGCGCGTCGCTTCGACGCCGCGCGCGACCATGTAGTCGCGCGCGCTGGTGGCGCGCTCTGTCGCGAGCAGCAGGCCCTTGCTGCGCGGATCGGCCGGCGCCATAACGAGAAAGCGCGTTCGTTCGGGGCGCTGGCTGCGTGCGACGCGGTCGAGCACCGCGCCGAGCGGCGGCTTCACCGCGAAGCGGCCCTTGTCGAACGAGAACGCGAGCGGCACCGTGACGCGCAGGCTGCCGTCGACCTGCATTTCGAAGACGACCGGCGTGCCGCGGAACAGGTCCGCGAAACGCCGCTGCTCGGATTCGAGCGTCGCCCTCGGCGGCGACGCGACTTCGGCGCCGCGCCCCGCGCTGCTGCCGGACTGGGTTGCACATCCGCCGAGCGCAAGCGCGAGGACGGTGCCGATGACGAGAGTCGAGATACGCATCTGCGGATTAGAGCGCGGATTCGGGTCGGCTCGATCCGACCCTGCGCGATGACCCGTGCCGCAATCGGCGCGTCGGCTCGCGAGCGTGCGCGAACGCCGCGTCAGGCCGCGATCGCGCCGGCGTTGCCGGGTGTCGGATCGAACACCAGGCAGTGGCGCGCCTTGCCGGCCCGCTTCGCCGAATACATCGCCTCGTCGGCGCGGCCGCGCATCGCCTCGCAGCTTTCGGCGCCTGCCAGTACGACCGCGCCGATGCTCGGTGTCACCCGCGCGACATGGCCGTCGATCAGATGCTCGGCCGAGAGCGACGCGAGGATGCGGTCGCAGACGTCGAGAATCTGGCTCTGGTTGCCGGCCGCTTCGAGGATCACCGTGAACTCGTCGCCGCCGAGGCGGCTGACGATGTCGATCGAGCGGACGCAGCCGAGCAGGCGCCGCGCGACCTCGATCAGCAGCAGGTCGCCGCCCTGATGGCCGAATTCGTCGTTGACTTTCTTGAAGCCGTCGAGGTCGATGTACAGCAGCGCGAGCGCGTCGCCGCGGCGCAGCGCGCGCGCCAGCGCCGACGCCAGCGCCTCCTCGAAGTGGCGCCGGTTCGAGAGCTGCGTCAGCGGATCGAAACGGGCCATCTTCGCGAGCGCCTGCTCGGCTTCGCGCTTTTCGGTGACGTCGCGCGTGATCAGCGCGACGCCGTCGTTCAGCGGCACGACCTGGTGATGCAGCCAGAGCCCGGCCGCACGGCTCGGCGCGCTGACCCGCACTTCGGACGAGAGCGCGCGGCCGCTCTCGAGCGCGCTCGCGATATGCGGGAAGAAGCCGTCGGTTCGCACCGACGGCGCCAGCTCGCACAGGCGCCGGCCGATCACGTCCCCGCGCGGCTTGCCGAACAGCTCGGCGGCGCGGCCGTTCGCGTCGAGCACGACGAGATCGGTGAGCTTTCCGGCCTTGTCGCGCTCGGCTTGCAGGATCGTCACCGCGTCGAGGCAGCCTTCGATCGTCGCTCGGAAGGCCTGTTCGGAACGCGCCGTCGCGGCCCGGCTCCTTTCGAGCCGGCCTGCCAGAACGAAAAGCCCGGCCGCCGCGCCGACGACGAGCGCGGCGAGCGCCGCGGCCCACTCCAGCACCAGCGCGCGCGCGCGCTCGTAGCCGGCCAGCGCCGATGCCGCTTTGACCGCGACGACCGCCATGAACGGGTAGCGGTCGACGTCGACGCGCACGATGAAACGCGGAATGCCGTCGACCTGGCTCTCGAGCGGGTTACGCGTCTCGCGGATCTGGATCGCGCGCCGCTCCAGCGCCGGGATGTTGATGACGTCGCCGTAGCGGATGTTGCCGCCGACCGAGCGCGCCCGATAGATGCCGTCGCGGCCGAGCACACCGACCGCGGTTTCGGCCGCCTCGCTGCGCCCGTAGTTCGACGAAAGCGTCGCCGGATCGATCGCCGCGCCGACGACGCCGGCGAAGGCGCCGTGCGCATCGACGACGCGGCGCGAGAGCGGGATCGACCACTGCCCGGTCAGCGGATTGCGCGCCGGCAGGCCGATCACCAGATCGAGATCGGGGTTCTTGCGCAGTTGCTTGAAGTCGTTCTCGTCGGCGATGTTCAGCGCGACCTTCTCCGAGGTCGTGTCGAGCACATGGCCGTGGGCATCGGTCACGAGCACCGAGCGGGTCAGCTTGCGCGACAGCACGCCGGCGTCTTCGAGCGCCGCGAGAGAAAACGAGTCGCCGCGCTCGCTCAGCAGCTTGATCAGCAGCGTCGTCTGGTTGACCTGGTCGAAGACCTCGGCGGTGCGCGACGCGAGCTTCTGCGCGGCCTGTTCGGCCTGGCCGAGCACGTCGTCGACCTCCGTGCGGTACTCGAGGCGCAAGGTCAGCCATGTGCCGAGCACGATCGCCGCGAGCAGCAGGCACGCGCCCGCCAGCAGGCCGATCTGCATCGGGCTGGCGCGGGGGTGACGGGTGGGTTCGGGAGGAGCGGGCACGGGTCGATCAAAGTGCGCTTGCCATTGGCTCACGGCATTTGTCGAGACAGCGATCGGAAAAGGCCGAGATTCTGCCGCCAATTCAGGGCGCGAGCCCGACGAGAATCGAGCCCGGCCGCGCCGCACCATCGGCGCACCTTGCCTCACCCCATACGTATCCGAAAACGAAAAGGTCCCTCGCACCATGACGATCGAACTGCACGCCTTCAACACGCCGAACGGACGCAAGATCAGCGTCGCCCTCGAAGAGATGGGCCTGGCGTACACGGTCAAGGTCGTGCACATCGGCAAGGGCGAGCAGTTCGCGCCCGGGTTCCTCGCGATCAGCCCGAACAACAAGATCCCGGCGATCGTCGATTCCGACGGGCCCGACGGCCGGCCGATCTCGATGTTCGAGTCCGGCGCGATCCTGCTCTACCTCGGCGAGAAGACCGGCCTCTTCCTGCCGCGCGACCTGCGCGAGCGCGTGCCGGTGCTCGAATGGCTGATGTTCCAGATGGGCGGCTTCGGCCCGTTCCCGGGCCAAGTGCATCACTTCATCGCGCTCGAGAACGAAGCCGACCGGCGCTACGGGCTCGAGCGCTACATGACCGAGACGCGACGGCTCTACGAGGTGATGGACCGGCGCCTCGCCGGGCACGAATACTTCGCCGGCGCGATCTCGATCGCCGACTTCGCCATCCTCGGCTGGGCCTGGCGCCACGAACGGCACAAGGTCGACCTCGCCGATTTTCCGAACGTGAAACGGTGGTACGAGGCGATGATGGCGCGGCCCGCGGTGCAGCGCGGGTTCGCCGTTTCGCTCGACTGAACCCGGCCGCGTGACGCTAATACGAACCCGTCGCGCACAGCGCTCGACGTCGGCGACTCCTGCGATGCCGGTTGTCAGCCCTTCGACTTGACGGAAGGCGCGGCGAGCGGCACTTCGGCCACTTCAATCGCGGCGAGCAGGGCTTCGTCTCGCGTGGCCAACGGCAACCCTCGCCGAAGTGCCAACTCCAGATAGGCCGCGTCGTACGCGGTCAAGCCGTGACGCGCTCCGAGTTCGTCGATCGTGGTGATGGCCACCGGCTCACGGTCGACCTTGATCCGCAATGCGGCGGCTGCAGCAGCCAGCTCCCGCCGTTTGTCGGCCGTGATGCGCTTTCGGCGCCGGGCGTTGAGCAGCAGGTTGCTCATTTCCAGCAGCCACAGCGCGGGCACCCACACGTCGTGCGTGGCAGTGGCTTGAAGGGCAGCCTCGGTCTGCGGCGTGCTTTCGTCCGGCAGCAACCAGGCCGCGCTGACGGAAGCGTCGACCACGAAGGCCTGCGCGGCGCCAGCCACGGTCAGCGCCGACCCTCGCGGACGAGATCGCGACTGCTGAGCCGGCCCAGGCTCACGCCCTTGCGGCTGGCACGCAGGCCGGCAATGGCGTCCAGCGCACGCTGCGCGGCCGCTTCAGGAGCCGGGGGCACCAACCGTGCCACGACCTTGCCACGGCGCGTGATGGCAATTTCTTCGCCGGCTTCAACGCGGTTGATCAGCTCGGACAGACGATTCTTGGCATCGAAAATGGCGACGTCGTTCATGGGGAGTGGCGGACTCGGAATGGATCGAGCCCTGCAGTGATTGTATCTGCGGATGGCTAGCTAGCTATCCATTTCGACCCCCGCCGAGGCTGTGACGCTCGGCACGATCTCCCGACGCAAGCGCGGCGAGGGGCTGCCTCAGACGCGCTCGAAGTCGATGAAGCGCTGGTCGAGGTCCACGCTGCGCAGCCTCACCCGCACGCGGTCGCCGACATCGAGGCCCTCGAAGCCGCTGACGACACGACCCTCGACCAGCGGCGACGCGATGCGCGCGAAGGTGCCCTTCGGCGCGACGCCGGTGACGACCGCATCGAAAGTCTCGCCGACCCGATCGCCGAGCAGATAGGCGGCGGCGGCTTTCAACACGCGCCGCTCGACCGTCGAGGCGCTGTCTTCCTGCAGCGTGCAGTGCTGCGCGATCGCGTCGAGCTGGTCGATCGCATAGGGCGCCGACCGGCCGAGCAGCGCCGCCTTCACGAGGCGCTGCGTCACGAGGTCCGCGTAGCGCCGGTTCGGCGCCGTCGAATGCACGTAGTCGTTGACCGCGAGGCCGAAGTGCCCGGCCGGCGGCGCATCGGCCGGCGCGGCGATGTACGCGCCGGAGCCGAGCAGCTTCACGACCGTCAGCGACAGCTGCTCGAACGCCGCCGGATCGGCGGCGCGGCGCGCGGACAGGAACGCGTCGAGCGCCTGCGCGTCCGGCGCGGCCGGCAAGCCGGTGCCGTATTGCGCCGCGAGCGCGACCAGACGATCCCAGCGACGCGGCTGCTGCAGCACGCGGCGCAGCGAGGGCTGGCCGTGCGTGGTCAGAAACCGCGCGGTCACGCCGTTGACGGCGATCATCAGATCGGCGATCAGGTCCTTGGCGCGATTGCCGCGCTCGGCGCGCAGATCGGTCAGCCGGCCGTCGACGAACACCGGCCGTGCCTGCACCGTCGCCAGGTCGAGCGCGCCGCGGCGATGGCGCCGGCCGCGCCGGCGCGCCGCCGCCCGTTCGTGAAGCAGCAGCTGCGCCTGCAACGGCTCGTTCGCGATCAAGGCGGCCGGCATCTCGCCCGGCCGGTCGAGCCAGGCCGACACGCTGTCGTAGTCGAGCTTCGCGCGGTTGCGGACGCGGGCGCGATAGAGCTCGGTGTCGGTGATGGCGCCCTGGCCGTCGATGCTCATCTCGGCGACGACGGCCAGCCTGTCCTCGCCTTCGCGCAACGAGGTCAGGTCGTTCGAGAGCCGCGGCGGCAGCATCGGAAAGACGCCGGCCGCGGTGTAGACCGAGGTCGTATTCGCCGCGGCATGCGCATCGACCGCGCCGCCGCGAAGCACGGTCGCGTCGACATCGGCCACCGCGACCGCGACGCGCACCCGGCCGTCGGGCAGCGCTGCGGCCCAGCTCAGCTGATCGAGATCGAGCGTGTCGACGTTGTCGATCGAGAACCAGAGGCGGTCGCGGAGATCGCGGATGGCGCTCGA
>JBDTXV010000153.1:0-5879 GCA_040006015.1 Caldimonas sp. | reverse complement strand
TCCTTCGCCGACGACCGGCGACAAGGTGACCGCTTCCGTCAGCTATCGCGTTCCCGACACGACGCGCGACTTGACGCTGACCGGGAGCCTGAACCTGTTCGCCGTCGGCACCTCGGGCTTGGACACGCTGCGCGGCAACGACGGCGCCAACTTCTTCGAAGCCGTCAACGACACGTTGGGCGATACGATCTCGGGCGGCAAAGGCGACGACGTCTACCGCGTCGACACCCTCTCGGAGAACGTGGTCAGCGGAGCCGCCTCTGCGGCGGCAATCGCGACCGTCGTGACCGAGCTTGCCGGCGAAGGCGGCGACACGCTTGAGTCCGCCTACTGGTCTGCGCAGCTGCCGGCGAATGTCGAGAATCTGCAAGCGCTCGCGCCGAACAACGTCAACAGCCTCGCGATCGATTTCTGGCACGAAAACGATCTCGCTCACAGGTTCATCGGCAATGCGCTCGACAATCGCATCGATGCCTCGGTCTATGAAGAGACGAGTTCGTCGCAGTGGTGGTACGCGCGGCGCAACGCCGGCGGGCTCTCGAGCGTCGCGACCTTCCGCCTCGATGGCGGCGCCGGCGCCGACACGCTGATCGGCGGGCTCGGCGACGATACCTACGTCGTCGACAGCGCGGCTGACTCGGTTATCGAGCTGGGTCTGCTGAAGGGCGGCCAGGACGTCTCGAACGACACCGTCGAAACGCCGTTCGAGACCGCGCTCGCGAATCAATACGCGCATATCGAGAACGTGACGCTGATCGGCATTGCCGCGGTCGGCGCGAGCGGCACCGCGGTCGCGAATCGCCTCGACGGGTCGAAGAACTCGGCGGCCAACCGGCTGGCCGGCGGAGCAGGCGACGACACCTATGTCGTCGGCGTCGGCGACGTCGTCGTCGAGCAACCCGGCGAAGGCGTCGACGCGCTCCTCGTCGCCGCCTCAGCCGCGTCGCTGGTGCGCCTCGCCGACTATCCGAACGTCGAGAACCTTCGCCTGCTCGCGACCGCGGGAGCGCTCGACGCCGAAGGCGACGCAGCGGCGAACATCCTGAACGGCAATGCCGGCAACAACCGCCTCGACGGTGGCGGCGGCAACGACACGCTCACCGACCAGTATCTCGGCGACATCACGATGTACGGCGGCCGAGTGGCCTCGGGTGACAGCGACGTTCTCGACGGCGGCGCCGGCAACGACGTGCTGACAACCTACGGCGGCAACGACACGCTCGACGGCGGTGCCGGCGATGACCGCCTCGTCGTCAACGGGCTGATCGGCCAGAACGGAACGATCGCGGCCAGCACCGTCACCGTTCGCTTCGGCTTCGGCGACGGTGCAGATGAGGTGCAGCGCTTTTCGACGCCGTTGAACCGGTACGTCGTCGAACTCAAAGGCGGCTGCTCGCTCGCCGACGTCAGCCTGAGCGCGCGAGGCGACGCGTTGTTGCTGACCTTGTCCGATGGCTCTTCGCTCGAGTTCGCGCAGGCGCTGGATCCCTCCGATCCGTTGGCGCTGAATCCGTTCTTCACGCTCTCGATGGCATTTGCCGACGGCATGCGCCTCGATACCCCGCAGCTGCAGACAATGCTGCGCACGCCGGACCGTACGACCGCGACGGCGCTCGGCGATCTGCTGATCGGCACCGGCGGCAACGATGTGATCGCGGCGCTCGGCGGCGACGACTTCGCCTTCGCGATGAACGGCGACGATCTCGTCGACGGCGGCGCCGGCAACGATTCGCTGTTCGGCGGAGCCGGGGCCGACACGCTGACCGGCGGTGGCGGCAACGACCTGCTGGCCGGCGGCTCGGGCGCAGATGTGTACCGGCTCGGACGCGGCTTCGGGCTCGACGTCATCGACGATCGCCTGGTGAGCGCGGAATCGGCAGGCGTCGACGACGGCGCCTTCGATGCGGTGGAGTTCGATGCGACCGTTCTGCCTTCCGACGTCGCCGTCTATCGTCAGAGCGTCGGCATCGGCACCGCCGGTCTCGTGCTGGCGCTGACGGCCACCGGCGACCGGGTGGAGCTGCGCAACACCGCGATGCCGGGAGTCGGCGGCGCGGTCGAGGCGGTCCGTTTCGCCGACGGCACGCAGTGGGACGTCGCCGCGATGGTCGCTCGGGTAGCCGGAGTCGTCGGCACCTTGGGCGACGACACGCTGATCGCGCCGGTTATCGGCTCCACGCTGCTCGGCATGGCCGGCAACGACACATTGACGGGTTCCGCGGGCGCCGATGTGCTCGACGGCGGCAGCGGCAACGACACGATGTCGGGCCTCGCCGGCGACGACACGTATCAGGTCGACACCTCGTTCGACCAGGTCATCGAAGCCGCGAGCGCCGGCAACGACACGATCGTCAGCACCGTCGACAATCTGACGCTGCCGGCCAATGTCGAACGTCTGCAGCTCGGCGGTTCGGCATCGCTGCGCGGCACCGGCAACGCGCTCAATAACGTGCTGATCGGCAACTCGGGCAACAACCGCCTCGACGGCAGCACCGGGGCCGACGCGATGAGCGGCGGTGTCGGCGACGACGTCTATGTCGTCGATTCGACCGGCGACACCATCGTCGAGGCGCCCGGGGAAGGCGTCGACACGGTCGAGGCATCGATCACGTACAGCCTCGGCGCGAACGTCGAGAACCTGCTGCTGACCGGAACGAGCCGGCTCAACGGCACCGGCAATGCGCTCGACAACGTGCTGAACGGCAACTCGGCGGCCAACACGCTGATCGGCGGCGACGGCAATGACAGGCTCAACGGAGGCGGCGCCGCCGACTCGATGACCGGCGGCAACGGCAACGACACCTACGTGGTCGACACGGCCAACGACAAGACGATCGAAACGGCCGGGGGCGGCATCGACACCGTCGAATCGACGCTCGCCTGGACCTTGTCCGTCGAGGTCGAGCGCCTCGTGCTGCTCGGCAGCGCCGCAGTCAACGGCACCGGCAACGCCTCGAACAATGCGCTCGTCGGCAACGACGCGGCGAACGTGCTCGACGGCAAGGCGGGAGCCGACATCCTGCTCGGCCTGGCCGGCAGCGACACGCTGCAGGACACGGCAGGCAACGGCGCTTTCGATGGCGGCGCCGGAGCCGACATCTTGAGGGGCGGCACCGGCGCCGACCTGCTGGCCGGCGGTGTCGGCAACGACACGCTGACCCTGGGCGGCGGCACCGACATCATTTGCTTCGATCGCGGCGACGGTGCCGATCTGATCACGGCGCCGCTGGCGGGCGCCGGTTCCGGCGAACGCAACGACACGATCTCGCTCGGCGGCATCGCCTTCGCTCAGCTCGCGCTGAACCGCGAAGGCTCGGATCTGCTGCTGAAGCAGAGCGGCGGAGTCGATTCGCTGCGCTTCAAGGACTGGTACTTGTCCGGCGCGAACCAGACCGTCAACCGCTTGCAGATCGTCGTCGACACGACTGCCGACTACGCGCCGGGTTCGAGCGACGTGCTGCGCAACAGCCGGTTGTGCGTCCTCGACTTCGACGGCCTCGTGACGGCGTTCGATGCGGCCAAGGCCGCGAACCCCGTGCTCGGCGACTGGACACCCGCCGAAGCGTTGCTGGTCGCGTCGCGTGTCAGTTCGAGCGACAGCGTGACGATCGGCGGGGCGCTCGCGTACCGCTATGCGGAGGATCGGACGTTGGCCAACGTCGACTACACGACGGCCATCGCGCAGCTGACGAGCGCCGGTTTTGGCAGCGCGCCGCAGACGCAGGCGCCGGGCGGCGCCGCGGACGTGCAGGCGCCGGCGGAGCTTGCGCCGGCCGTCGAGACCGCCGTTGCATCCGAGCTCGCACCGGCAATCGCTCCCGAAGCGCTCGCGCAGGACGGCATCGCACCGGCCACTAACGCCGCGACCTCGACCTCGACCGCTACCGGAATCTGGACCGGGACCGGCACCGAGATTGATCTTGTCTCGATCGGCGCGGGCGACGCCGCGCCGGGAGGTGTCGACTCGCTCGGTTTCGCATCCGCCGACATCGACATCGACGCGGGTCTCGGCACGAGCCCCCGCATCGGCACCCTCACCGGCAACGTCGCAATGTCGGCGGGTGACGGAGCGGCTCGATCGGCAAACGTGGCCCTGAACATTGACGAGTCTCAAGCCGGCGCCGACTCCGGGCTCGACACCGTTTCCGTGTCCGATTCGCTCGCGGCGCCGATACGATTGACCGGCGCGATCGGGGCAGAGTTCGACACGCCGCCGGCAATGTCGGCAGCGAACAGGCAAGCTCCCATTTTCGGCACACCGTCCGCGGTCGATGTATCGACGCTGGTCGAGGCGAGCGGTCTCACCTTGCCTGACGCCGCGGCGCCTGTCGTTGCCGCACTTGCCGCAAGCGCAGCTCCGAAACTGGCGTCGCCGCCGGCTTCTCCGCGGGCAGAGACGATCGATGGCGCGGGTTCGAATCGCAGCGCGGAATCGCTCGCGGCGCCGACCGGGGCGCCGCTTGCCGGATCCGCCGAGAGCGCCTCGTCACCCGCGCCGCTCGCAGAAACAGATCCGGGAATTCGATCCGTCGACCAGATCGCGGCCGATTGGTTCGGTGCCGAAGCCCCGTTGCAACAAGGGATTGCATTGAGCCACTTCGTGCAAGTCGTCCGCAACGAATTGACGACAGATGGAGCGGGCGCCGGCGACAGCGCAGACCAATCCTCGTACGCGGCGCAATGGCAGCGCATGCATCGACGATTGGAAGGCTTCGCACTTTCGGGAACAGACGACCATTTCGTCGATTCGACATCGACGGATCTCCGAAGCGACGCGGCCTACGGAACGACTGACGACGGACGATCTCCCTTTGCCCCGATTGCCGACATCGGACCGTTGATCAGGAACCCGTTGCCGCTGTTCAGCGGCTTGCAAGATGGCTTGGCCCGACTGTGAGCTCCGACCTCCGCACCAGGCCACGCCTCGTCCGCTCGACCGGGCGAGCACGCGACTCGAAGGCGCTGGAGTTCGCTCCGGCTCTGCTGCGTATCCAGGAAACGCCGCCGTCGCCGCTCGGGCGCAGCGTCATCTACGTGCTGCTCGGCTTGCTCGGCGCTTTGCTGACTTGGTCGGCAATCGGCAAGCTCGACATCGTCGCCGTTGCACCCGGCAAGCTCGTGCCCGAGAGCTATCTGAAGATCGTGCAACCGCCGGAAGCCGGCATCGTGCGCGAAATCCTGGTCCGGGAAGGCGAGCAGGTCCGCGAAGGCCAGGTTCTGATGCGGATGGACTCGGTGCTTTCCGATGCGGACGGCAGAAGTCTGGAGGTTGACCAGCGGAGACGCGCGATGACGTTGCGCCGTCTGGACGCCGAGCTCGGCGAGCATGAGTTCAGACGCCTCGACGGCGACACGCCCGCGCTCTACAACGAGTTGCTCGCGCAGTACCGCGCCAATCGAACCGCTTTCGACGCGGCGCTCGCGTCGGAGCGCGCGAATCTCGAACGCGCGCATCAGGACCTGGCTGCGGCGACACAGATCCGGTCCAAGCTCGACGAGATCCTGCCGCACTACAGGGCTCAGGCCGCGGCCTTCGAACATCTCGTCAAGGATGGATTCGCCGGCACGCTGATGGCTTCGGAAAAGCAGCGCGACCGGATCGAGAAGGAACAGGAGCTGAAGACGCAGCTGCACGTGATCGAAGCGGCGAAGGCGGCGGCCGTGTTGTCGGAAAAGCGATTGCTGCAGATCCGATCCGACTATCGCCGCCAGCTGTATTCCGAGCGGCACGAGGTCGAGGGCCAGCTCGAGAAGCTGACGCAGGAGCGTACCAAGCAGGCGCATCGTCAGGAACTGCTCGAGCTGAAGGCTTCGCAAGCTGGAATCGTCAAGGACATCGCGACCCACACGATCGGAACCGTGGTGCAGCCGGGGACCGT
>JBDTXV010000152.1:0-5916 GCA_040006015.1 Caldimonas sp. | reverse complement strand
GGGCTTTGGACGGGCCCGACAGCGCGGCCGCGCCGGCGCGCGCGACGCGCACCGATTTCAGCACCGGGGTCGAACACTACGACGCGGCCCGGCGCCACGGCAGCATCCGCGCGCTGAAGGCCGGGATGCTGAAGATCGATCGCTACCTGACGCCGAACTTTTATGTCGCAGGGCAGGTCCACAGCGCTGTCGGGGGTGGCGCCGGCGGCTATTCGGCGGCGCTGATCGGTGCCGGCTGGACCCAGCCGATCGCGGCCGGCCTGCTCATCGGCGCCGCGCTGCTCGGCGGCGCATCGGGCGGCGGCGGCGTCGACAGCCGCGGCAGCATCGTGCAGCCGGTGGCCTATCTCGGCTGGCAGCTCGCGCCCGGAGTCGCGCTGCGTGCCGGCGGCGGTCGCATCAAGGCGCTGCACGGTCCGCTCGCGAGTACGGTCGTCGACCTGTCGGTCGTGTTCACGTACGGGGTTTCGGCCGGCAACTGACGCGCCGCGGCCGCGCCACTCAGTACTCGCACAGCATCACGCGCAGCCGCGCGATCGACCGGCTGTGCAGTTGGCAGACGCGCGATTCGGTGACCCTCAGCTCCGCGGCGATCTCGCGCAAGTTCATGTCGTGCTCGTAGTACAAGCTCATCACGTACTGTTCCCGCTCGGGCAGGAGGTTGATCACGTCGATCAGCGCCTCGCGCATACGCTGGTCCTGCAGCTGTGCCATCGGATTCATGCCTTCGTCGGCGACATGGCGATCGAGGAAATCGTTGTCGCCGTCGGCGCCAGCCATGTCTTCGAGGTAGACGAGCTGGGTCCCGCGGACCCGGCCGAGGAGCTCCTGGTATTCGGCCAGGCTCAGCTCGAGCTCCTTCGCAATCTCGCTTTCGGCCGGCCCGCGGCCGAGGCGCTGTTCGAGCTTGTGCACCGCCGATTCGATTGAGCGTTGCTGCTTGCGCGTGCTGCGCGACAGGTAGTCGTTGCCGCGCAGCTCGTCGAGCATCGCGCCGCGGATGCGTTGCGTCGCGAACGTCTCGAGCTGCACGCCCTGCGCTGCGTCGAAACGCGACAACGCGTCGTTGAGACCGATCATCCCGACCTGGATCAGGTCGTCGACTTCGACGTTGGGCGGCAGCTTCACGATCATCTGATGCGCCAAGCGCCGCACCAAAGGGCCGTATTGCTTCAGTGTCGCGTTGAGGTCCAACTGGCATTTGACGGTGTACATAAGGAGTCTCTGGGGCGGAGCCGGTCAGTGGCCCTGTTGATAAGCCGGGATCGATGCGACAGGACGGCTGCCGTACGAACGCTGTTCAGGGATGTCTCTCGTCATTGTTCCGGGCCGCCGTCGATACCTGAGGCCGATAAGGGGCAGGAAAGCGGGCCTGTTCGCATCCGTTCGGCGCTTCGCTGCGTAACGCTCGAGGCCAGATGAGCCGCACTCCGTTTTCCGGAACCGGCGACGCTGCGTTCCCTCAACGCCTCACTAGGACTCCAGCTCATGAAATCGCTCAAGCTCTCATCGATCGCCGTCGCGCTCACCCTCGCCATCGCCGGCACCGCGTCGTTCGCACAGGTCACCGTCGGCGGCGCGCCGATGTATGCGTCGAAGGACATCATCGACAACGCGGTCAACTCGAAGGACCACACGACGCTGGTCGCCGCGGTCAAGGCCGCGGGCCTGGTCGACACCTTGAAGGGCCCGGGCCCGTTCACGGTGTTCGCGCCGACCAATGCCGCGTTCTCGGCGCTGCCGGCCGGCACCGTCGACACGCTGCTGAAGCCCGAGAACAAATCGATGCTGACGAAGGTGCTTACCTATCACGTCGTGCCCGGCAAGCTCGATGCGGCGGCACTGAAGCAGCAGATCGCGGCGGGCGGCGGCAAGGCGATGCTGAAGACCGCGTCCGGCGGCACGCTGACCGCGACTTCGAACGGCAGCGCGGTGATGGTCACCGACGAAAGCGGCGGTACCGCGAACGTGACGATCGCTGACGTGCTGCAGTCGAACGGCGTGATCCACGTCGTCGACAAGGTGCTGCTGCCGAAGTAAGCGGATTCGCGTGCGCCCAGGCGCCGACGCCGGATCGATCGTCGCGGCGCTTGCCGCGCGAGCCGCGGGCGCAGCTTGGCCTCAGCGCCGCGGTGCGATCGCCGCGATCGTGATCGCGCCGGGCGCCGCGGCCGCGCCAACGACGGCAGCGGCCGGCGCCGAAGCGTTATCGACCGCGGCCGGCGGCTGATGCGCCGGTTCGACGGACTCAGCTGCTCCCCCGGCGCGAAAAGCGCGCTCGACACGAGACCCTGCTGTAGCCGCGATCGCCGCCGGCGAACGGCTGCGCATCGGTGTGGCCTTCGATGGTCAGGCGGTTCGGCACGTCGGCGAGCATCGCGCCGATGTCGACTCTTCAGCACGCCTGGCAGCGCCGCGAGCCTCGCCTTCAGCACCTTCGGCTGGTTGTTGACGACGAACGCGCCGAGCGAGCCGCCGCAGATCGCCATCAGCCCCGTGGCAGCGCATGGATGACCACGGCGATGTTCCCGCCATGCAGGATGTAGGCGCCGAAGATGCAGCCGAGAGCCGTGACATTTGTTGCGTTCCGTGACCCGCACACGCCCAGGGCGCGGCGGAGCGATGGGTCTATAACGGACGGTGCCCCGCGATCTAGAGCTTCGTGACGACGAGTTCCGCAGCGCCGCGGACTCCGCCGCAAGCATCAAAAAAAAACGGGTCCCGTGGGACCCGCTTCAAAGCACACGCATGTGCCGGAGGAGACAAGCAAGAATTGGAACCGAATCGCCGCTGTCGTTTCGGATGTCGGCAGCGGCGCCGGAAACTTGAATCGAAAAGCCTAGTGAAGGCGGATGCTGCCGGCCGCCTTGCCCTTGCCGGCGCGGGCCGGCGGGCAGCAAAGGCCGCAGACGTAGTGCTTCGCGATCTCGTGCGGATGGGTGATGAAATTTCCGCCGCAACTCGAGCAGCGGGTCATCGTCAGCATGCCGTTGTCGACGAACTTGACGAGGCGCCAGGCCCGCGTGACCGACAGCAGCGCCTCGAGGCCCTGCGCCTGGGTCTGCTCCTGATAGAGCTGGTAGGCCTTGATGACGGTGTCGATCTCGTCCATCTCGGCGACCTTGTTCAGGTACTCGTGGATGTTCAGGAACAGCGAGGCGTGGATGTTCGGCTGCCAGGTCATGAACCAGTCGGTCGAGAACGGCAGCTGGCCCTTGCTCGGCGACTTGCCGGCGACTTCCTTGTAGAGGCGCAGCAGACGTTCGTGCGACAGGTCGGTCTCCGACTCGAGCACCTGCAGGCGCGTGCCGAGTTGGATCAGCGCGACCGCGCGGCTGATCTGCTTGGCCTCGGTCAGGATGCTCTTCGTGCGGACGGTCACGCGGCCTCCTGGTGCCGGCCAGCCATCAGGATGCTCGCGTGCAGGCGGCTGGTGTCATCGTTCGCGCTTTTGCCGTGGTTCGTCAGCAGGCCCCAGACCATGTCGTCGTCCATCCGGAAGCGGCACAGCAGCATGTTGCCGGAGGCGATCTTCAGGATCTGCGCCGGTGTCAGCAGCGCGATCAACGCGGCGCTTTCCTCGCTTATGCCGAGGCGGTACAGCGCCTGCTCGCGATCGGCGCGGATCAAGCTTTGCGCGAGCATCAGGTAGGACAGATTGGCTTCGCGAATCTCGGTGAGGGTCTGGTCGGCGTTCATTCGATGTCTCCGGAAGGTTCTTGGCGGTAATGAATTTCGGCTGCTCATCTTGAGCGAGAGTAGATTGTGAAGAGACGAGATGCGGTGAAACATCAGGGCTGCTCTGTCGCAAGAGTCCAGCTTCTTCCAAAGCCTCTGTAAGGCAACTTCTTACGCACAACGCGTTCGCGGCGCCAACTAGGTCATGACCAAGTGCCGAATGCTGCCCGAATGCTGCAACTGCTGAGGGGCTGATCGACGCGAGGACCGAAGCGGGGCCGGAAGTCGCCGCTAAAGTCCGTCGCCCCTCTGCCGATAACGGGTATTCGAGTCACGTCAGGTATCCGTCTTCGCATCGGCGGGTCATTCACGCCGTGGCACAGGAAGTCGCGGCCTGGCTCAGCGAAAGACCTTCACAACATGACGTCGTCTCTCAGGTCCACCGGCACGAAGGACGCAGACGCAGTTCGGCGCGAACGCCAATGCGTTATCAACGGACTCCCGCTCAATTCGATCAGCAACGTCCTCAGCAACATTGTCGAGGGACTGACAATCACACTGACGAGGCCGATCACTAGTCCGGTCCAGCTGACCGTCGCGCAGGACGCGGCGGGCACGAAAAAAACGCGATCCAGAGCTTCCTCGCCGCATACAACGGCCTCACGACTACGCTCGCAAGGGACGTCAAAATCGACAGCGGCAGCTCGACCGCCGGCGTGCTGCAGGGCGACAGCACCGCGGTCGCGCTGCAGCGCCAGCTGCGCAACATGCTCGGCGCGCCGAGCTCGGCGTCGAGCGTCTTCACGACGCTGTCGCAGGTCGGGCTCGAGTTGCAGGCCGACGGCACGCTGAAGGCCAACGACACGAAGCTGAATGCCGCGATGGGCAATATCGCCGAGATGAAGAAGCTCTTCACCGCGACCGATCTGAGCGGCGGCGGACAGGGCGGCATCGCTCGGCGCCTGGCTTCGTTCGGCGATGCGGCGCTCGGTGTCGACGGCCTGCTGACCGGCCGTACCGACGGCCTGAACGCGAGCCAGAAGACAAACCGGAAGAGCGAGGACGACATGAACACGCGCCTCTCGTCGACCGAGGCGCGGATGCGCGCGCAGTACAGCGCGCTGGACACGAAGTTGGCGTCCCTGAACGCGCTCAGCCTACATGACGCAGCAGATCACAAACTGGAGCAGAAGCAACAACAACTGATCGCTTCAAGCGCGATGCGGCCGGGCCGTCGGCCCGACGCGTCGCGGCACTGCCCGCCTTTCCGGTCGATCCCTCCTCGCCCCTTGGCTTTACGGGGTAAAGATTGGAAACCAGGGGTCGATAAGAAAGGCACAAACGCAGGAGCAAAACAGAATGTTCAGCAGCAGCAATCACCTCGGATCTCGCCGGCCGCAAGCCACGAGCTACCGGGAGTGAACGCCAGCACCGCGGTCGAAGGCGCTTTGCCGCACAAGCTCGTCAGCCCGCTCTACCAGGCCCTCACGAGCGAAATGACGGCGGCGCGCGGCGCGATCGCCCGCGCCGACATCGCCGAAAAGGGCCGGGCCATCTCGCACGCAGTGCGCATCGTCGAAGAGGGTCTGCTGGCGCCGCTCGACGTCAACGCGGGCGGCACGATCGCCGCCGGCCTGCGCGACTCGTATCGCTATCTGATCCAGCGCAAGACGATCGCCAATCTGAAAAGCGACGATGCCGCGCTCGCCGAATGCGCTGGGCTGATCGAGACGCTGCGCGAGGGCTGGGACGCCATCGCCGACCAGGTCGACGGCCCCGCGCGACTCGCATCATGAGCCGGGTCGCACGCATACAGGGGAGCAGGTCGATGAACTCCGTGCTGATGAATTACTACGAGGCGATCGAGCAGGCGAGCCAGGACATGCTCGCGGCCGCGCGCACCGGCAACTGGGACGAGGTCGTCAAGCTCGAGAGCGCCTGCGCGCTGCTGGTCGCGCAACTGAAGCGCAATGCCGCGAACGCGTCGCTCGCCGACTACGAGGCCCGGATCAAGTCGAAGATCATGCAACGCATCCTCGTCAACGACGCCGAAATTCGCCAGCTCGCCGAGCCGTGGCTCGACGACCTAGACCAGGTTCTCGCCGGTACGCCGAAGACCGTGCACTGACACACGCGACGCCATGGAGGACACCCGCCCCGCCCCGCTGAATTCGCTTGCCGGCGGCTCGGCCGCGCTCGACGAGTTCCGGATCGCATCGCCGCGCGAGATCTCGGCGA
>JBDTXV010000151.1:0-5930 GCA_040006015.1 Caldimonas sp. | reverse complement strand
CGGACGCCGTCGCGGATCGCCTCGGCGCAACGGATCGCGCGCGCCGGACCGTCGAACGCGGCGAAGAAGCCGTCGCCTGCGGAGTCGACCTCGCGGCCGCGGAATCGCTCGAGCTGGCGCCGGGCGACGCCGTAGAAGGCGTTAAGCAGGGCGTGCCAGCGCGAGTCGCCGAGCTGCGCGGCGCGCTCGGTCGAGCCGACGATGTCGGCGAACAGGATCGTCGCGAGGACGCGATCAGGGGGCCCGCCATGACGCTCGCCGGTGAGGAATTCCTCGATCCGCTCGAGATAGGCGTCGGCGTCATCGCTGAAGAAGAAGTGATCCTTGCCGGGCAGCTCGACCAACTTCGCACCCGGGATGTGAGCGGCCAGGTAGCGCGGCAGCTCGACCGGCACGAGTCGATCCTCGCTGCGGTGCAGGACCAGCGTCGGCACCCGAACGGCGGGCAGGATCGAGCGCGTGTCGATCTCGTAGACCATCCGCATCACCGCGACCGCCGCGCCCGGGCTGGAGGCCTGGCGCTGGAAGCGCCCCCACCATTGGCGCGCCGCCGGATCCTTCGCGAGCGACTGCGCGAAGGAGCTCAGCAGGACTCCTTTGCCCCAACCCTGCTCCATCCGCGCGAGCAGCGCGTTCCATTCCTCCGGCCGCGTCCCGAGGACGTAGTCGGGCGCCCAGGCGACGCGCGCGAACGTGGCGACGAGCACCATCGCCACCGTCCGCTCCGGGTAGGTCGCGGCGAAGAGCACGCTCATCGGCCCGCCCTCGGAGACGCCGACCAGTGCCGCGCTCTCCGACCCCGCGGCGTCCATCACCGCCCGCACGTCGTCCATGCGCTCCTCGAGCGTCGGCAGCTGCTGCGTCGGCACGGGGTCCGACATGCCGGTGCCGCGCTTGTCGAAGATGATCAGGCGCGCGAACGACGCGAGGCGCTGGTAGAAATGGGCGAGCGGCGGGTACTCCCAGCCGTGCTCGACGTTCGAGATGAAGCCCGGAATGAAGACCAGATCGATCGGCCCGCTGCCGACCACTTGGTAGGCGATGTGGTACTCGCCGCTCTTCGCGTAGCGGGTATCCGGAACCTCGTTCATGAATCCTCCTCGGTAATCGACCGGCGTCCGCCATCTTGCCCGATCGCGGAAGGGTCGAAGCGCCATCGAGAGGGAAGCCTCCGATCCCCGCCTTGACATGGTGGGTCGTTGGTTCGAGTCCAATCGCGCCTACCAAATCGCAAAGCCGGCA
The DNA here is from genome assembly GCA_040006015.1 of Caldimonas sp. Lineage (GTDB taxonomy): Bacteria > Pseudomonadota > Gammaproteobacteria > Burkholderiales > Burkholderiaceae_C > Schlegelella_A. Next base: position 4,688 of record JBDTXV010000151.1, on the reverse strand, counting down.
AGTCGTTCGACGATTTGCCGGCTTTTTTCACGCGTGATGCATTGCCCGCCGCGCGACGCGCCCGGCGAGGCTCGCGGCGGTCGGCGGCCCGCGACTTTTTTCCGGCGCATCGATTTCGCTCAAGGGCATGGCCACCGCGACCGATAGCGTCGTGGAACCTTCGTCATGACGCTCACCGTTTCCGCACCCGCCGCTTCCGCACGAGCCGTCGGCGCGCTCGGGCGCTTCGACCTTCGGCACACGCTCGGCGAGGGCGCGCAGGCGACCGTCTGGCTTGGCTTCGACCGCCGTCTCGAACGCGAGGTCGCGGTCAAGCTGATGCGCTCGAACGCCGATGTCGACCCGGTCGCGGTCGGCGAGTGGCTGCGCGAGGCGCGCAGCGTCAGCCGCCTGACCCATCCGAACATCGTGCCGGTGTTCGAGGCCGACGTGCACGAGCGCCAGCCGTATCTGGTCTACGAATACGTCGCCGGCCCGACGCTCGCGCAACTTATGCGATCGCGCGGTGCGTTGCCGGCGCACGAAGGCGTCTCGCTGCTGCTCGGCGTGCTCGATGCGCTGCATGCGGCCCACGCCGCCGGGGTCGTGCACCGCGACCTGAAACCGTCGAACGTCCTCGTCGGTACCGACGGCCGCGCCCGCGTGATGGACTTCGGCATCGCCGCGCGCATCGACGACGCCGGCAATCGCGGCCAGATCGTCGGCACGCCCGGCTACATGTCGCCGGAGGCAACGCAAGGCGGCGTGCCGACCGCGGCGATGGATCTGTTCTCGGTCGGCGTGATGCTGGTCGAGGTGTTGAGCGGATCGAAGCTCGTCACCGAACGCGATCCGTACAAGGCGATGCACCGCGTCGCGAACGAGGACCTGCGCCTGCCCGAAGGGCTGTCGTCGCAGGTCGACGACGCGCTTCGCGCGGTGCTGCGGCGCGCGCTCGAGCGCGCGCCGGCGCGGCGCTGGCAAACCGCGGCCGAATTCCGCGATGCGCTTCAGGCCTGGCTCGCTCCCGCAGCGCCGGTCGCGCCGGAGGCAGTCGGGCGCGCAGCGGGTGGCGGCACGCTCGACTTCCTGTTGCGCAGGATGCGCCACAAGAGCGATTTCCCGGCGCTGTCCGACTCGGTGATGCGGATCCAGCGCGTCGCCGATTCCGAGACGCAGAGCCTCTCCAGTCTGTCGAGCGAGATCCTGAAGGACGTCGCGCTGACGAACAAGCTGCTGCGGATGGTGAATAACGTGAACTTCTCGCAGGCGGCGGGAAGCATCAGCACGGTGTCGCGCGCGGTCGCGCTCGTCGGCTTCGCCGGCATCCGCAACATGGCGATGAGCCTCGTGCTGCTCGAGCACATGCACGACAAGGCGCATGCGAACCAGCTGAAGGAAGAGTTCCTGCACGCGCTGTTCGCCGGGATGCTCGCGAGCGAACTCGGCGTGCTGGTGCGCGACAGCGAAGAAGCCTTCATCGGTGCGATGTTCCTGAACCTGGGACGGCTGCTGACCGAGTACTACTTTCCCGAAGAAGCGCGCCAGGTTCGCGGCATCGTCACCGGCACCGGCCGCCCGGGTGAGCTGCCGGTCAGTGAGGAGGTCGCTTCGGCCCGCGTGCTCGGCCTGAGCTTCGAAGCGCTCGGCCTCGGTGTTGCCCGTGCTTGGGGATTGCCGGATACCTTGCAGGCCTGCATGCGCAAGCCGAAGGGCGAGCCGCCACCGCGCGTGCCGACCGAGAGCGTCGAAAGGCTGCGCTGGCTGACGCTGGCCTCGAACCAGATCGCCGACACCTTGCTTCGTGCCGAGCCGGAGCTTGCGGGCTCGCAGATCGCCGAAGTCGCGAAGCGCTATGCGCGATCGGTCGGACTGGACGTGGCCGAATTCGAGGCGGCGGCGACCTCGGCCCGGCACAAGCTCGCGCAGACGGTCCAGGCGCTCGGTCTGCAGGTCGCGGTGCAGTCGCCGGCGCGGCGTCTCTACACGCCGGTCGAAGCGGGCGACGCCGCGGCCACCGTGCGCGAGGAACACGCATCGCTGACGCCGCACACGCTGCAGGCGACGTTGCCGATGAACCCGGCCGCGTCGCGGGCGGCTCTCGACAACGCCTGCGAGGTGCTCGCCGCCGGCATCCATGACATCACCGACACGCTGGTCGGCGACTTCAAGCTGAACGACGTGCTGCGCATGATCCTCGAGACGATGTATCGCGCGCTCGGCTTCCGCCACGTCGTGTTCTGCCTGCGCGATCTGAAGTCCGACTCGTTGACCGGGCGCATCGGCTTCGGCGACGGCGCCGAGGCGATCGCGACCCACTTCAAGGTGCCGCTGAAGCTCGACGCGAACCTGTTCACCGCGGTCTGCGTGAAAGGCGCCGATGTCGTGATCGCCGACGCGACCGTGCCTCACATCGCGTCGCGGCTGCCGGCGTGGTATCGGGAAAAGGTCAACGCGCCGGCGTTCCTGCTGCTGCCGGTGCTGATGATCGGCGCGCCGTTCGCGCTGATCTACGCCGACAAGCCGACGCCGGGCGGCGTCGAACTCGGCGACAAGGAGCTCTCGCTGCTGCGCACGTTGCGCAATCAGGCCGTTATGGCGTTCAAGCAGGCCGCGTGACGGCCGAAGCCGGCATCGCCTCGGCCGGCCGGCAGACCGGCGCGCCGGAAGAGGGCGGAGCCGCCGCCGCGGCGATGATCGCTCAGGAGTTCAACCTCGTCACGACCGGCCAGCACAGCTCGTTGCCGACGACCGCTCGCGCATAGAGATAGTTGTCGCGCAGCCGACGTCTCGAAATCCTTCCTCGCGGCGATCGAGATCGCGGGCGACGGTCGGCGCGGCAAGCCGCCGCCCCCGGCCATCGGTTCTGACGCTACAGTCGTCGCTCGTCCGGCGGGCCGCGCATTCGGGCCGCGACCGTCGCCGACTTTCCGCCGCAAGGGGTGAACATGCTGCAAAGAACGCTCGTCGTCATCGTCTGGCTCGTCCTCGCCGGATGCTCGATGAATCCGTCGGCCCCGGCGTCGACGCGAAACCTCTACGAACGCCTCGGCGGCAAGGCGGCGATCACCGCGGTCGTCGACGACGCGGTCGCGAACATCGCTGCCGACCCGCGCATCAACCGCCGCTTCGCGAACGCGAACATCCCGCATCTGAAGACGAATCTCGTCGACTTCCTCTGCGCGCGAAGCGGCGGCCCGTGCACCTATACCGGCCGGAACATGTCGGATGCGCACGAAGGCATGAACATCCGCGACGACGAGTACGACGCGCTGGTCCAGGACCTGGTCAAGTCGCTCGACAAGTTCAATGTCGGCGCGCGCGAGAAAGGCGAGCTCGGCGCGATGCTCGCGCAGATGAGGAACGCGGTCACCGGCCATTGACGGCGTCGTTTCCCGAAGCGCAGAACCGAAGGAGCTCGCATGAGACTGCAAGACAAGGTCGCGATCGTCACCGGAGCCGCCAGCGGCTTCGGCGCCGAGATCGCCCGCCAGTACGCCGCCGAGGGCGCCCGTGTCGCGGTCGCCGACATCAACGAGAGCGGCGCGATCGAAGTCGCGGCGCCGTTCGGCGCCGCGGCATTCGCGTTCCGCTGTGACGTGACCCGGCGTGCCGACATCGATGCGCTGGTCGCCGCGACGACCGCGCGCTTCGGCCGGATCGACATCGTCGTCAACAACGCCGGATGGACGCACCGCAACGGGCCGCTGCTCGACGTCGACGAAGCGACCTTCGACAAGGTCTACGCGGTCAACGTCAAGTCGATCTTCCACATGGTCCACGCGGTCGTGCCGCTGCTGCGCGCGCAGCGCAGCGGCGTGATCCTCAACGTCGGCTCGACCGCCGGCATCCGGCCGCGACCGGGGCTCACCTGGTACAACAGCTCGAAGGGCGCCGTCAACCTGATGAGCAAGTCGCTCGCGGTCGAGCTCGGCGCCGACAACATCCGCGTCAACTGCATTTGTCCGGTGATGGGCGCGACCGGTCTGCTCGAGTCGTTCATGGGCATGGCGGACACGCCCGAGAACCGCAAGAAGTTCATCGCGACGATTCCGATGGGCCGGCTTTCGGAACCGCGCGACATCGCCCGCGCCGCGGTCTATCTCGCCAGCGACGATGCCGCGTTTATCACCGGCGTCGAGTTTCCGGTCGACGGCGGCCGGACCGTCTGAGCGTTTCGCCGAGCCGCTATTCGGCCCTGATCCCGGCGTTCTTGATCAGCGCCGCGTACTTCGCGAGCTGGGCCTTCGTCGCCGCGCCGAGTTCGTCGGCGCTCGAGCCGCGAGGCGTCAGCCCCTGGGCGATCAGCTGGTCGCGCACGGACGGATCGGCGAGGGCCTTGACGATCTCCGTATTCAGGCGCGCCACGATGTCGGCCGGCGTTCCGGCCGGCGCCAGCACCGCGAACCACGAATTGAATTCGAAGCCTTGAAGGCCGGACTCCGAAACCGTCGGCACATCGGGATACTGCGGCATACGCTTCGGCGTCGCCACCGCGATCAGCCTGACGCGGTTCGATTTGACCAACGAATTGACCGTCGCGAGCCCCTGGAACGCAACCTGCACCTCGCCGGCGGCGACGCCGATCGCGGCCTGTGTAGCGCCCTTGTAAGGTACGTGGTTCAACGCGACGCCGGCCTCCGATGCGAACAGCGCCATCGCGATGTGCTGCGGACTGCCGATGCCGCCGGAGCCGTAGTCGATCTTGC
>JBDTXV010000150.1:0-6053 GCA_040006015.1 Caldimonas sp. | reverse complement strand
GCACGCTCGACAGCAGCCGGACCCAGCTCGTGATGGAGTCGCTGCTGCAGCGCATAGTCGACACCGGTTCCGAGATCGCGATCATCGACATCACCGGCGTGCCGACCGTCGACACGCTCGTCGCGCAGCAACTGCTGAAGACCGTCACGGCGATCCGGCTGATGGGCGCCGACTGCATCATCAGCGGCGTGCGACCGCAGATCGCGCAGACGATCGTCCATCTCGGCATCGACCTCAAAGGCATCGTCACGAAGGCCTCGCTCGCCGATGCGCTGGCGGTCGCGCTGAAGAAGGTCGGCTACACGTTCACGCGCACCGCGGTCTGACCGGGGGCGCCGATGGAACGCATTCCGATACTCCGGATGGGCCAGTGCCTGCTGGTCACGATCCAGGTCGACCTGCAGGACCAGACCGCGCTCGCGCTGCAGGACGATCTTTCTTCGCGGATCGAGTCGACCGGCGCGACCGGCGTGCTGATCGACATCTCGGCGCTCGAGATCGTCGATTCGTTCATCGGCCGGATGCTCGCGAGCATCTCGGGGATCGCCCGCGTGCTCGATGCGACGACCGTCGTCGTCGGCATGCAGCCGGCGGTCGCGATCACGCTGGTCGAGCTCGGCCTCTCGCTCGAAGGCGTCCGCACCGCTCTGAACGTCGAGCGCGGCATGGCGATGCTGCAGCAATCTGCTGACGAAAGGGGCGGCGTTGGATCAGCCTCCTAGCGGGTCGATGATGCTGCTGACCGAGCAGGACATCGTCATGAGCCGGCAATTGGTGCGCAAGCTGACGCAGCAGCTGAAGTTCTCTCTGGTCGACCAGACCAAGTTGATCACCGCGACGAGCGAGCTGTCGCGCAACACCGTCGTCTACGGCGGCGGCGGCGCGATGCGCTGGGAAATGCTCAGCGAAGGCCCACGCAGCGGGCTGCGGCTCGCGTTCGAGGACAAGGGGCCCGGCATCGCCAACATCGAGCTCGCGCTGACCGACGGCTGGACCTCGGGTTCCGGGATGGGCATCGGCCTGTCGGGTAGCCGCCGCCTTGTCAACGAATTCGACATCAGGACGGTCGTCGGCGAAGGCACTTGCGTCACGATCGCGCGATGGAAATGATCGCGTGACCCCTTATCTGAACCTCGCCGTCACCGAAGAGAGCGAGGTCGGCGCGGTGCGGCGCGCCGCGGTGCGCCTGGCCGGCGAGCTCGCGCTCGATGAAACTGCCTGCGGACGAATTGCATTGGTCGCGACCGAGCTCGGCGCAAACCTGGTCCGTCATGCGCGCGAGGGCCGCATGCTGCTCGGCACGCGCAGCGCCGGCGGGACGCGCTGCCTCGAAATCATCGCGCTCGATCACGGCCCCGGGATGGCCGACCTGCGCAAATGCATGGCCGACGGTTACTCGACCGGCGGCACCGCCGGCACCGGCCTCGGCGCGGCGCAGCGCCTGGCGAGCGAGTTCGGCGTCTATTCGGTGGTCGGCAAGGGCACCGTGATCGCCGCGCGCTTCTTCGAGGCCGCTACGAACGGGACCGCGGTGGACACGCCGGGTTTCGTCCATGCCGGGATATCGCTCGCGGCGCCGGGCGAAACCGTCAGCGGCGACGCCTGGCAGGTCCGCATCCGGAACGGCAAGGCGGTCGCGATCGTCGCCGACGGGCTCGGTCACGGCCCGTACGCGGCCGAAGCGTCCGATGCCGCGGTCACCGTGTTCGGAGCCGACGACGGCGCGCCGAGCGCGGTGCTCGAGCGCGCGCACAAGGTGCTGCGCAGCACGCGCGGCGCCGCGGTCGCGATGGCCGAGCTCGACCCCGGCGCCGGCACCATCGTCTTCGCCGGCGCCGGCAATATCGTCGGGCGGCTGATTTCGGGAGTCGGCGACCGCTCGCTGCTGTCGCAGCACGGTACCGTCGGGATGCAGATCCGCCACCTCTCCGACCAGACCTACCCGTGGCCCGAGCACGCGCTGCTGATCATGCATTCGGACGGCATCACGTCGCGCTGGAGCCTCGGCGAAGAAGGCGCCGGGCTGCTGCAATGCGATCCGGCCGTGATCGCCGGCTGGCTGATCCGCGAGCACACGCGCGGCCGCGACGACGTGACCGTCGTCGTCGTCAGGCGCGGCTGAGTTGCCGTGGCAACGAACGCCGACGGGGCAGCGCCCGAACGGCGGCTCGCCGAGCTCGAGGCCGAGCTCGGGCAGAAGTCGCTGCTGGTCGAAGCGCTCGAGGCCGAGATCGATGAGACCAACCGCGGCGTCGTCGCGCTCTATGCCGAGCTCGATTCGCAGGCCCAGCAGCTGCGCGAAGCGACCGAGCTGAAGAGCCGCTTCCTCGCCTACATGAGCCACGAGTTCCGCACGCCGCTGGCGTCGATCCGGAGCCTGTCGCGGCTGCTGCTCGACCGTGTCGACGGCCCGTTGACGAGCGAGCAGGAAAAGCAGGTCCGCTTCATCGAATCGACCGCGGCCGAATTCTCCGAGATGGTCGACGACCTGCTCGATCTCGCAAAGGTCGAGGCCGGCCGGGTCGAGATCTCGGCGGCGTGGTTCGAGATGGTCGATCTGTTCTCGGCGCTGCGCGGGATGTTCAAGCCGGTGCTGACGAATCCGGATGTCTCGCTGGTATTCGAAGAGCCGCGCGACATTTCGCCGCTCTACACCGACGACAAGAAGCTGTCGCAGATCCTGCGCAACTTCATCTCGAATGCGCTGAAGTTCACCCCGTCCGGAGAGGTGCGGGTCTCGGTGGTCCAGAATGGCGTCGCGTCGATGACGTTCACGGTCGCCGACACCGGGATCGGCATCGCACCGGAATTCCACCACGCGATCTTTCACGATTTCGCGCAGCTCGACTCGCCGATCCAGAAGCGGCTGCGCGGCACCGGGCTCGGGCTGTCGCTGAGCAAGCGCCTGGCCGAGCTGCTCGGCGGCACGGTGGCCCTGGAGAGCGTGGCCGGGCGCGGATCGAGGTTCTCGGTGACGGTGCCGTTCCGGCAGCGGCGAACCGACGGGGAGGAGAACGCGGATGGATGAGCAGCCGGTTGAGTTCCGCCCGATCGACCGATCGCTGCACGAGCTGCTGATCGTCGACGACGATCCGGCGAGCCGCTATGCGACCGCACGGCTGTTGCGCAGCGCCGGCTTTCGGACGCGCGAGGCCGCAACCGGCGCGGAAGGCCTGCGCGCCGCCGACGCGTCGATCTCGGCGATCGTCGTCGACGTGCACCTGCCCGACATCAACGGCTTCGAGCTGTGCCGGATGCTGCGCTCGCGGCCGGCGACGACGCGCCTGCCGGTGCTCCATCTGACCGCGGCCTACGTCACCGACGAGGACAAGGTCCGCGGCCTCGACTCCGGTGCCGATGCCTATCTGACGCGTCCGGTCGAGCCCGCGGTGCTGGTCGCGACGGTGCAGGCACTGGTGCGCGCGCGGGTCGCCGAGGAGGCGATGCGCGGCAGCGAAGCCAAATTCCGCGCGATCTATGCGCAGGCGCCGAGCGGGATCGCGCTGCTCGACGAACAGGGCCGCTTCGTCGATGCGAATCCGGCGATGCTGACGCTGTTCGGCCGCGGCCTCGATGCGGTCGTCGGCCATTCGCTGATGGAATTCGTCGCGCCGGAGGGGCTCGAGCGCGGCGAGCGCTTCGTGCGGGAAATGGAGTCGGCGCCGGCCTCGGTCGAGCTGCCGGTGCAGGACCCGCAGGGCCGCACGATCCACCTCGAATGGAGCGCGGCGGTGCCGGTCGAGCCGCACGTCAACATGGCGATGGCGACCGATGTCTCGCAGCGCGTGCTGCTCGAGCGCCAGCGCGCCGATCTGCTCGAGCGCGAGCGCGCGGCGCGCGGCGCGGCCGAACAGGTCAGCCGGATGAAGGACGATTTCATCGCGGTGCTGTCGCACGAGCTGCGCACGCCGCTGAACGTGATCTCCAGCTGGACCCATGTGCTGCAGCTGCGCGGCGGCAACGACGAAACCCGACGCGGCCTCGAGGTGATCGAGCGCAACGTGCGGATGCAGGCCCGGCTGATCGCCGACCTGCTCGACATGTCGTTGCTGAATCACGGCAAGCTGCCGCTGTCGTTCGATGCCGTCGATCCCGGCGAGGCGGTCGGCGCCGCGGTGAACGCGCTGCGCCCGGCGCTCGACGAAAGGGCGATCGATCTGCAGACCGACCTCCGTCCTCCGTACCGGCCGATCCGAGCCGACAACGCACGGCTGCAGCAGATCATCTGGAACCTGCTCGGCAACGCGATCAAGTTCTCGAAGCGCGGCGGCAAGATCGCGGTCGTGCTGAAGCAGAACGGCGATGGCGTGCAGATCCGCGTCGCCGACGAAGGCGATGGGATCGCGCCGGAGTTCCTGCCGTACGTGTTCGACCGCTTCGCGCAGGGCGACGAGGTCACGAAGCGGCGCCAGGGCGGCCTCGGCCTGGGGCTGTCGATCGTCAAGCAGCTCGTCGACGCGCATGGCGGAACGATCGCGGTGCGCAGCCCCGGTCTCGGCCAGGGCGCGGTGTTCGATGTCTGGCTGCCGGCCGAGGTCTTGGTCGAGGCGAACCCCGGCGCCGCTGCCGACACGATCGACCACACCGCCGGGTCGATCGAAGGCCTCGATCTGCTGATCGTGGAGGACGATCAGGAAGCGAGCGCGATGCTCGAGGTGATCCTCGTCAACCGCGGCGCGCGCGTGACCTCGGCGCGCGACTACGACGGCGCGCTCGCGCTGCTCGAGATCGCCGAGCCCGACGTGCTGATCAGCGACATCGGGATGCCGGGCCGCGACGGCTACGACCTGATCCGCGAGATCCGGCGGCGCGAAGCAGGGACCGGGCGGCGTCTGCCGGCGATCGCGCTGACCTCGTTCACGCGCAGCCAGGATCAGGCTCAGTCGTTCGAGGCCGGCTTCGACGCGCATTGCCCGAAGCCGCTGCGGCCGCTGCACCTGATGCACCAGATCGGCAAGGTGCTCGGCCGGTCCGGCTTCGGCACGTTGCGCTAACGGGAAAGTCAGGCGGCGAACAGCCCCTTGTGCTGCTCGCGCAGCAGGTTCTTCTGGACCTTGCCCATCGCGTTGCGCGGCAGCTCGGCGACGACGAAGACCTGCTTCGGCACCTTGAAGTTCGCGATCCGCGTCTTCAGTCCGGCGATCAGCGCGGCACCGTCGGGTTCGGCGCCGGCGTGCGCGACGACGACCGCGACGACCGCCTCGCCGAAGTCGGCATGCGGCACGCCGACGACCGCGCTTTCGGCGACGCCGGGCATTTCGTTCAGCGCGTTCTCGACCTCGGCCGGGTAGACGTTGTAGCCGCCGCTGATGATGAGGTCCTTGCTGCGGCCGACGATCGTCAGGCGGCCGTGCGCGTCGAGGCGGCCGACGTCGCCGGTCTTGAACCAACCGTCGGCGCTGAATTCGTCGCGCGTCTTTTCGGGCATGCGCCAGTAGCCGCCGAAGACGTTCGGCCCGGCCACCTCGACCGCGCCGATCACGTCGGCTGCGCACGCCGCGCCTTCGGCGTCGACGACGCGCACCTTGACCTGCGGCAGCGCGTAGCCGACGGTGCCGCCGCGGCGCTCGCCCTCGGCCTCGAAATACGGATTCGAGGTCAGCATGATGGTCTCGCTCATCCCGTAGCGCTCGAGGATCGTGTGGCCGGTGCGCTCGCGGAACGCGTCGAAGGTCTCGATCTGCAGCGGCGCCGAGCCGCTGATGAAAAGGCGCATGTGCCGGCACGTGTCGCGCGTCAGGCCGGGCTCGGCGAGCAGGCGCGCATAGAGCGTCGGCACACCCATGAAGACGGTCGCATCGGGCAGGCGTTCGACGACGGCCCTTGCATCGAAGCGGCTGAACCAGAGCATCTTGCTGCCGTTCAGCAGCGCGCCGTGCGACGCGACGAAGAGGCCATGCACGTGGAAGACCGGCAGCGCGTGGATCAGCACGTCGCCGCGCTGCCAGCCCCAGTAGCGCTGCAGCGTCCGCGCATTGCTGAGCAGGTTGCCGTGCGACAGCATCGCGCCCTTGCTGCGCCCGGTCGTGCCGCTGGTGTAGAGGATCGCGGCG
>JBDTXV010000149.1:0-6060 GCA_040006015.1 Caldimonas sp. | reverse complement strand
CGGCCTCGCGCCGTTCATGAGCATCATCCGCGACCCCGACACCTACGAGCGCTTCAAGAAGATCGTGCTGGTGCACGGCGTGCGCAAGGTCGACGAGCTCGCCTATGCCGGGCTGATCGCGGAAGAGTTGCCGCAGCACGATCACCTCGGCGAGCAGGTTCGCGACCAGCTGATCTACTACCCGACCGTCACGCGCGAGCCGTTCCGCAACCAGGGCCGCCTGCCGGAGCTGATCGGCAACGGCAAGCTCTGCGCCGACATCGGCCTGCCGCAGATCGATCCGGCGAGCGACCGCGCGATGATCTGCGGCGGCCCGGCGATGCTGAAGGACATGCGCACGGTCCTCGACGACGCCGGCTTCACGATCTCGGCCGGCGTCGGCCAGGCCGGCCACTACGTGATCGAACGCGCGTTCGTCGAGAAGTAGCGCGACTCGGGCGCGGCCGGCGCGGCAGGGCTTGGCCGACCCGCAATCAGCGATCGAGCGTCGCCAGAATCGCCAGCAGAGCCGGATAGTCGACCGGCTTCGTCAAGTGATGGTCGAAGCCGGCGGCCATCGAGGCGTCGATGTCCTTTTGCTGGCCCCAGCCGGTGACCGCGACGAGCAGCATCGATTCGCCTTCGGGGCCGGAGCGGATTCGACGCGCGACCTCGAATCCGGACATGCCGGGCAGCCCCAGATCCAGCAGCACGACGTCGGCCGGACTCTCCTCGACCAGCCGGAGCGCCGCCTGGCCGCTCGCGGCGGTGCGGGTGGCGTGGCCCTCCATCGCGAGCAGCAGCGCGAGGCTCTCGGCCGAATCGGCGTTGTCGTCGACGACGACGATGCTTCGCGTTCTCTGCGCCGCGACTTCGACGTCGGCATCCATGCCGGTCGACCGCGGAGCCTCGACGATCGGCAACCGCACGACGAACTCGCTGCCTTCGTTCAGCCCCGCGCTGGACGCGGCGACCGTGCCGCCGTGCAGCTCGACGAGGCCACGGACGAGCGCGAGCCCGATACCGAGACCGCCTTTCGTCCGGTCGAGCGCCGGTTCCGCCTGAGAGAACATCTTGAAGATCGTCGGCAGCTGTTCGGCCGCGATGCCGATGCCCGCATCGCGAACCGACAGCACCGCGCTTCGTCCCTCGGCACGACAACCGAGCCAGATGCGCCCGTGCGGCGGCGTGAACTTCGAGGCGTTGACGAGCAGGTTGAGGATGACCTGCGTGAGCCGGGTCAGGTCGGCATCGACCCAGAGGGGCTCGTCGGCGACGGTCACGTCGAGCTGCTGTCCGGCGGCCTCGACGAGAGGGTGCGCGGCTTCGATCGCGGCCTCGATCGCGTCGCCGAGCCGGATCGTCCGCCGGCGCAGCACGACCTTGCCCTCGGTGATCCGCGAGACCTCGAGCAAGTCCTCGACGAGATGAGAGATGTGTGCGAGCTGCCGGTCGAGGATGCCGCGCGCCCAGCGCAGCTCGGGATCGGCGATGTCCTTGTTTCGAAGGACCTCGAGGACATTGCGCATCGGCGCGAGCGGCCCCCGCAACTCGTGCGCCAGCGTCGCGAGGAACTCGTCCTTGCGCCGGTGGTCGGCGGCCAGCTCCGCGTTCGCGTGTTCCGCCGCCTTGCGTGCGAGCAGCAGCTCGCGCTCGTATTTCTGCCGGTCGGTCGCGGCCATCACCGCGATTTCGTCGCAGACGGCGCCGTCGTGCAGACGCCGGATAGCGCTGAGCAGAACCGGGATCGAGTGGCCTTCGCGATGCACGATGTCGAGCTTGACCTCGGCGACCGAACCCTGCATCTCCATCAGCGGCGCCCAGTGCGTCTGATGAAAAACCTTGCCGCCGATCGTCAACAGGTCCTGGACGCGGCGCTTCGCGACGAGCTCGTCGGCGCCGAAGCCGATCCAGCCGCAGAAGGTCGCGTTGGCGCGGACGATCCTTCCGTCGGCGTGCGTCAGCAGCAGTCCGCAGGGCGCGTGTTCGAACAGTGCGTCCGATGCGGGCGCAGCCATCGCGCCTTCGCCTTCAGGCGAGCGACCGCTGCAGGAAGCGCTCGATCGCGCTGACGCTCGCGCTCGGTGCGCTCAGGTGCGGGCAATGACCGACGTTGTCGATGATCTCGAGCGTGCCGTTCGGCAGCGTGCGCTGCATGTATTCGCCGACCGACAGCGGTGCGATCAGGTCGTCGCTGGACTGCAGCACGAGCGTCGGCGTGCTCGACTTCGGCACGTCCGCGCGGTGGTCGGAGAGGAAGGTCACGCGCGCGAAGTGCTTGGCGATCTCGGGGTCGGTGCGGCAGAAGCTGTTGGTGAGCTCGACGCCGAGCTCCGGACGATCCGGAGCGCCCATGATCACCGGCGCCATCGTGCTCGACCAGCCCAGGTAGTTGCTCTCCATCGTCTCGAGCAAGCCGTCGATGTCCGCACGCCCGAACCCGCCGACGTAGTCGTCGTCGTTGATGTAGCAGGGCGACGGCCCGATCATCACGTGGGCCGCGAACCGATCGGCCGCCTCGATGGTCGCCAGCATGCCGATCATCGCGCTCACCGAATGGCTGACCAGAACGACGGGGCCCGTCGCGAACTCGTCGACGATCTCCAGCAGGTCGGCCGAATGGCCGTGCAGCGAGTCGTACTTGGACCCGTTGTAGGCCGACAGGTCGGACAGGCCGCTGCCGACCAGATCGAACAGCACGATCTTGAAGCGGTCGTTGAACGCGGGAGCGAGCAAGCGCCACATGTTCTGGTCGCAGCCGAAGCCGTGCGCAAAGATCATCGTCGCATCGCCGGCTCCGCCGGTGAGAATGTTGTTTCGCTTCTGGATGCCCATACGCTCATTTTGACCGATGGCGCTCGAGTCGGCGGCGTCGGCCGCTGCGCAATCCCGGCATGACCGTACCATGCATGGGCGCACATGCGCATGACGGACTGGCGCCTGCGCCCGAGCGGCGCAGGCGGAAACCGGATGAGCGAGACGAAAGCCCTGCTGCTGACCGACGTCGTGGACAGCACGTGTCTGGCCGAAGCGTTGGGCGACGCCGCGACGGCCGTGCTCTGGTCGGCCCACGACCGTTTGGCGCGCGATCTGCTGCCCGTCTGGCACGGCCGCGAGATCGACAAGACCGACGGCATGCTTCTGCTCTTCGACGCCGCGACCGATGCCGTGCGCTATGCGCTGGCGTACCAGCAGGCGCTGCGGACACTGGAGCCTCCGCTCCGGGCCCGCGCCGGCTTGCATGTCGGGCCGGTCACGCTGCGCGCGAACGACCCGACCGACATCGCCAGCGGCGCGAAGCCGCTCGAGGTCGACGGCGCGGCCAAGGCGACCGCGGCGCGCGTGATGTCGATCGCAATGGCGGGGCAGACGCTGATCTCCGATGCGGCACGGCGCGCCTTGCCCGAGCTCGGGCTGCGCATGCAGTCGCATGGCCACTGGCGTCTCAAAGGCGTGGCCGAACCGATCGAGTTGTTCGAGGTCGGCGACGAAAGCGCACCGTTCACGCCGCCTGCCGACGCCGACAAGGCCTATCGCGTCGTCCGGCAGGGGGAGCTCTGGTTGCCGGCACGCGAGATCCGGCACGGACTGCCGGCCGAGCGCGACAGCTTCGTCGGCCGCGCCGGGGCCTTGAGCGAGCTGGAGCGCCGCATCGAGGGCGGGGCCCGGCTCGTCTCGGTGCTGGGCATGGGCGGCAGCGGCAAGACGCGCCTCGCGCTGCGCTTCGGCTGGAGCCGGCTCGGCGACTTTCCGGGCGGCGTGTGGTTCGCCGACCTGTCGCAGGCGCGCGATCCGGGCGGAATCGTGCAGGCCGTCGCGGCGGCGCTGGACGTGCCGCTCGGCAACGACGACCCGGTGATCCAGCTCGGCCATGCGCTTGCCGGCCATGGCCGGTGCCTGGCGATCCTCGACAACTTCGAGCAGGTGTCCCGTCACGCGGAGGAAACGTTGGGACGCTGGCTCGATCGAGCGAACGAGGCACGATTCATCGTCACGACCCGCGAGGTTCTGGGACTGGCCGGCGAGGAGACGATGGCGCTGCCGCCGTTGCCATCTGCAGACGCCGCGGCGCTCTTCGTGCGCCGGGCCGAGGCCGGCGGGTCGAAGCCGGCATCCGCTTCCGACGACGTCGCAACGGTCCTGCAACTGGTCGGCTTGCTCGACGGACTGCCGCTCGCGATCGAGCTCGCCGCGGCGCGCGTGCGCGTGATGCCGCCCTCGATGCTGCTCGCGCGCATGGGCGAGCGCTTCAAGCTGCTGTCATCGGCGCGGGGGCGTCACGACCGCCAGGCGACGCTGCGCGCGACCCTGGACTGGTCCTGGGAGCTGCTGTCGATGGCCGACAAGGCGGCACTGGCGCAGCTGTCGGTGCTGGACGGCGGCTTCACGCTCGAAGCTGCCGAGGCCGTTTTGGACCTGTCGGCATACGACGACGCCGCGTGGTCCGCCGACGCGGTGCACTCGCTCGTCGACAAGTCGCTCGTCCGGCCGTTATCCGATGCGCGCTTCGATCTGCTGGTGAGCGTGAAGGAGTACGCCGCCGAGCATTTGCGCACCGAAGGGCGATTCGCCGGCAGCGGTCCGGCCGCGCTGCGCGCCGCCGAAGAGCGGCACGGCGCCTGTTTCGCGGCGCTCGGCAGGCACCGCAGCGTCGAAGAGACCTGCGCCGACCTCGACAACCTCGTCGCGGCGTGCCGGCGCGCGGTGTCCCGCGGCGATGCGCCGACGGCGGTCGCCGCGCTCGAAGGCGCGTGGGCGGCGCTGGCGCTACGCGGACCGTTCGGCACCGGAGTCGAGCTGGCCGAGTCGGTCTGCGCGCTGCCGGGTCTGGGTGCCGGCGACGCGGCGCACGCGCAATCGGTGCTGGCCGACGCAGACGCGGCTTGCGGCAAGCGCGACTCGGCCCATGCCGGCTACGAGAAGGCGCTCGCGCACGCCCATGCCGCCGGCGACCGACTCTGCGAAGCCAAGGCGACACTGGGACTCGGCTGGCTGAACCTGCAGCAGGGCCGGATCGACGAGGCCCGGCAGCGCTACGTGGAGTCGAGGGAAATGGCGCGCGCCCTCGGCGCACGCACGCTGGAATGCACCGCGATCAGCGGCCTCGGCAACGTGGATCTCGTCCGGGGTCGCGCCGAGGAGGCCTTGTCGAACTATCGACACGCGCTGGAGCTGGCACGCGAGCTCGGCGATCGGCCGATGCAGGGTCAGCTCCTCGCCAACCTCGGCAACCTGCACGCCGAGATCGGCGCCGTCGACGAAGCCCAGGCTCGCGACGAAGAGGCTCTCGCGATCGCGCGCGCGATCGGTCATCGTGTGCTCGAAGGCAACGCCCTCTGCAACCTCGGCCTGCTGCACCTCGTTCAAGGACGCTATGACGAGGCCATCGTCGCGTCGAACGCCGCGCTCGAGCTGACGCGCGAACTCGGCCATGTGCTGGTCGAGAGCATCGTGCTTTGCAACCTCGGCATCGTGCTAGAGAGGCTCGGCCGTCCGGTCGATGCGCAAGCGCGGTTCGAAACCGCGCTACGCATCGTCCGCGCGCAGGGCAACCGGCGCATGGAAGGCCAGTTCCTCGGCTATCTCGGGCTGCTTCACGCGCGCCAGGGCAGGCTCGCCGATGCGCGGAGCTGCCTTCGGTCGGGCGAGGCCTTGCTGCGCGACGCATCGGACTCGCTCGGTCTCGGCGTGCTGCTGTGCAGCCGGGCCGAGGCTGCCGTCATCGGCGGCGAGACGGAGGCGGCAGCGGCGGCACTCGACGAAGCGGCCGCTCTCGCTACCCGGGTCGGCGCAGGGCAGGCATCCGAGCTCGGTCTCGCGCTGCAGCGGGTGCGCAAGGCCTTTCCCGCGCCGGGTGCGGCGTCCGTCTGAGTGCGGACCCCCGGGGTCGATACCCGCCGGCGGTGAAGCCGGTGTGCGCATGCCGGCCGAGCACCGCATCGAAATGCACCATCGCCGGCAGCGGCGAGATCTCGTCGGTCGAGACGTCGTCGCGCAGCGCGCCGGCCTCGGCGCGCGTCAGGTCGCGACCGGCGAGCTGCGCGCGCACGAGCGCCGGATCGGCGCAGAGAAAAAGGCGCC
>JBDTXV010000148.1:0-6060 GCA_040006015.1 Caldimonas sp. | reverse complement strand
CGGTGTGATCGGGGCACGCCGGATAACCGGGCGCCGGCCGGATGCCGCGATATTTTTCGCCGATCAGCTCGGTCGTGCTCAAAGCCTCGTCCGGCGCGTAACCCCAGAACTCGGTTCGCACGCGCTGATGCAGCCGCTCGGCGAACGCTTCGGCGAGGCGGTCGGCAAGCGCCTTCAGCATGATCGCGCTGTAGTCGTCGTGGTCGGCGAGGAACTGCGCTTCCTTCTTCTCCGAACCGATCCCGCTCGTCACCGCGAAGAGGCCGATGTGATCGGCGACGCCGGAGCCTTTCGGCGCGATGAAGTCGGCGAGGCAGCGGTTCGGTCGCCTGACGCCGTCGACGACCGGGCGCACCGTCTGCATCCGCAGCCCGCGCCAAGTCATCAGCACGTCGCTGCGCGTCGCGTCGGCGTAGATCTCGATGTCGTCGTCGCCGACGGTGTTCGCCGGATACAGGCCGATGACGCCGTTCGCGGTCAGCCAGCGGCCGTCGATCAGGCGCTTCAACATCCGCTGCGCATCGCTGTGGACGCGGCGCGCCGACTCGCCGACGACTTCATCGGTGAGGATCTGCGGATACGGACCGGCGAGGTCCCAGGTCTGGAAGAACGGCGCCCAGTCGATGCAGGCCGCGAGCTCGGCGAGGTCCTGGTTGCGGAAGACGCGGCGGCCGATGAACTTGGGCTGCGGCACCGCATAGCCTGCCCAGTCGATCGGCGTCTTGTTGGCGCGCGCGTCGGCCAGAGTCACCAGCGGCGTCACCTTCTTGTTCGCGTGCAGCTCGCGCACGCGCACGTAGTCGGCGTTCAGCTCGGCGATGTAGGCGGCGGCGCGCTCGTCGCTGAGCAGCTCGCTGCAGACCGCGACCGAGCGGCTCGCGTCGGGCACGTAGACGACCGGGCCGTCGTAGTGCGGCGCGATCTTCACCGCGGTGTGGACCCGGCTCGTCGTCGCGCCGCCGATCAAGAGCGGAATCTTCTTGATCCGGAAGAAGTCGTCGCGCTGCATCTCGGATGCGACGTGCTGCATCTCCTCGAGGCTCGGCGTGATCAGGCCAGAAAGGCCGATCAGATCGGCGCCTTCGACCTTCGCCTTCGCGAGGATGTCCTGGCACGCGACCATCACGCCCATGTTGACGACCTCGAAGTTGTTGCACTGGAGCACGACGGTGACGATGTTCTTGCCGATGTCGTGGACGTCGCCCTTCACGGTCGCGATGACGATCTTGCCCTTCGCCTTCGCTTCGCCGCCGCCGTCGATCAGCAGCTTCTTCTCGGCCTCGATGTAGGGCAGCAGGTGCGCGACCGCCTGCTTCATCACGCGCGCCGACTTGACGACCTGCGGCAGGAACATCTTGCCTTGGCCGAACAGGTCGCCGACGATGTTCATGCCGGCCATCAGCGGCCCTTCGATGACGTGCAGCGGCCGGCCGCCTTCGGCGTGAATCTTCCGCCAGGCCGCTTCGGTGTCCTCGACGATGAAGTCGGTGATGCCATGGACGAGCGCATGCGAGAGCTTCTCGTCGACCGTCTTCGGCTGCTCCGGCGTGCCGCGCCAGGCCAGGCGCGTCGACTCGTCGCGCGACATGCCCTTGGCGCGCTCGGCGATCTCGATCAGTCGCTCGCCCGCCGTCGACTTCGCCTCGCCGGCCTTGAGCGTCGGCACGCGATTGAGGACGACGTCCTCGACGCGCTCGCGCAGTTCCGGGTCGAGGTCGTCGTAGACGCCGACCATGCCGGCGTTGACGATGCCCATGTCCATGCCCGCCTTGATCGCGTGGTACAGGAACACGGTGTGGATGGCTTCGCGCACCGGGTCGTTGCCGCGGAACGAGAAGCTCACGTTCGAGACGCCGCCGGAGACCTTGGCGCCGGGCAGGTTCTGCTTGATCCAGCGCGTCGCCTCGATGAAGTCGACCGCGTAGTTGTCGTGCTCCTCGATGCCGGTCGCGATCGCGAAGATGTTCGGGTCGAAGATGATGTCCTCGGCCGGAAAGCCGATCTCGTCGACCAGGATGCGATAGGCGCGCTCGCAGATCCTGATCTTGCGTTCGCAGGTGTCGGCCTGGCCCTTCTCGTCGAACGCCATCACGACCGCGGCGGCGCCATAGCGGCGAACCAGCTTCGCGTGGTGCCGGAACGCGTCCTCGCCTTCCTTCAGCGAGATCGAGTTGACGATGCCCTTGCCCTGGATGCACTTCAGGCCGGCCTCGATGACCTCCCACTTCGAGCTGTCGATCATGATCGGCACGCGCGCGATCTCGGGCTCGCCGGCGATCAGGTTCAGGAAGCGCACCATCGCCGCCTTGCTGTCGAGCATCGCCTCGTCCATGTTGATGTCGATCACCTGCGCGCCGTTCTCGACCTGCTGGCGCGCGACGCCGAGCGCCTGTTCGAACTCGCCGTTCAGGATCAGTCGTGCGAACGCCTTCGAGCCGGTGACGTTGGTGCGCTCGCCGATGTTGACGAACAGCGCATCGGTGCCGATCAGGACCGGCTCGAGGCCGGAGAGCTTCAGCGGCGGAACAGGGGGAGACGTGGCAGCCATCGCGCGATCGGATTGCGGGCCGCGGAACTCACCGCGGCCTCGGGTCAAAGGTCGGGTGAGCGCAGTTGCGGACGGCACCGTCATCGACGGCGCCGTGCCCGAGCCTGGCAGCCTTCCCTGGACACGCGGTCCGGCTGTCGCAACGCTCCTCGGGCAGGCCGAAATTGTACGAGAGCGACCGGTGCGGCGCCCGGTCGGGTTCGTCGCGGCGAGCCGCGCCGCGGTCAGGCCGCTTCGAGCTCGCCGAACAGCGCGCCGCGCTGGCCGCAGCGCGGCGCATAGCGGCCGACCCGGCTCGCGATCTGCGCGATGTGCTCCGGCGTCGTCCCGCAGCAGCCGCCGGCGATGTTCAGGAAACCGGCGCGCGCGAACTCCTCGAGCAGGCCGGCGGTGACCTCGGGGGTCTCGTCGAAGCCGGTCTCGCTCATCGGATTCGGCAGCCCGGCGTTCGGGTAGCAGCTGACGAACGTCTCGCCGGCGACGCGCGCGAGCTCGGCGATGTACGGCCGCATCAGCGCGGCGCCGAGCGCACAGTTCAGGCCGATCGCGAGCGGCCGCGCATGGCGCACGCTGTGCCAGAACGCGCTGACCGTCTGGCCCGACAGGATCCGGCCCGACGCGTCGGTCACGGTGCCGGAGACGATCACCGGCAGGCGTTCGCCGCTCGCTTCCATCAGCTCGTCGAGCGCGAAGATCGCGGCCTTCGCATTCAGCGTGTCGAACACGGTCTCGACCAGGAACAGGTCGCAGCCGCCTTCGAGCAAGCCTTCGGCCTGCTCGCGGTACGCGTCGCGGAGCTCGTCGAACGTGACGTTGCGCGCGGCCGGATCGTTGACGTCGGGGCTGATGCTCGCGGTGCGCGGCGTCGGGCCGAGCGCGCCGGCGACGAAGCGCGGCTTGTCGGCGCTCGAATAGCGATCGCAGACCTCGCGCGCGATGCGTGCCGCGGCGACGTTCATCTCGCGCGCATGCGCAGCGAGACCATAGTCCTCCTGCGCGACGCGGGTCGCGCCGAACGTGTTGGTCTCGACAATATCGGCGCCGGCGGCGAGGTAGGCCTCGTGGATGCCGCGGATCACGTCGGGACGGCTGATCTGCAGCAGCTCGAAGTTGCCCTTCAGGCCCTTCGGATGATCCTTGAAGCGCGTGCCGCGAAAGTCTTCCTCGACCAGCTTGTGGCGCTGGATCATCGTGCCCATCGCACCATCGAGCACGACGATGCGCTGCTTCAGGATCTCGGGCAGCCGCGCACCGCGCGTGTAGGCGATCGTCATGCCGGCATTGTATGAAGCCCGGGTATCAGTGCAGCACCAGCGGCTGCTGCATCAGCGCCGAGAAGCGCTCGATGTAGTCGTCGATCTCCTCTTCGGACGGGCTCGTCCTGATCAGTGCCTCGACGCCGGTCTTGAAGCTTTCGGCGAGCGTGCCGGAGATGAAGATCTCCTTGCCGAGGAACTTGTCGACGATCTCGTAGCCGCCGCGCTTCGGATCGGCGCTCGCCGTCGCAGCCGCCGCGCCGGGCGCGGCTTCGGCCTGCACTTCGAACAGCACGACAGCGTAGCTGTCCGAGTTGTAGAGCATCTGCATGTGGGACTCTCCTGGGCCCTACGTGGGGCGCCCCGGGGCGATTGCAAGACGACCGGGCCGGGTCAAGGCTCGAGCACCAGCTCGCGCAGCACCAGCTCCAGCGCAGGCGCCGCTCCGCCGGTGCTCTGCAGCAGACGGACCGGCAGATAGTGACGCGCCGGATCGAGCCAGACCGCCGTTTCCGGGTCGTACGGACCGCGACTGGCGCGGACCAGCTTCAGCGCCGCGACCGGCCCCGCGCCGGTCTCGACCGCATCCGGGCCGACGCAGCGGAAGACCCATGCGCCGGATTCGCCGCGGCCGCCGGCGACCGGCAGGATCGACAGCGCGCCCGGGACGCGGCGGCCGGGGTCGGCGGCAAGCACCGCGGCGAGCTGGATCAGCCAGCTCAGGCGATCCTGGCTGCCGGGCGCCCAGCGGAATTCGGCATGCGAACCGGAGAAGCTGATCTTTCCGGCCTCGCGCTGAAAGTTCGTCGCGAGCGCGGCGCGGCGCGCACCTTCGTCGACATGGCGGGTCGGCGCGAGACCGGCGGAGTCGAACGCGCCGCGACTCGACTCGACTCGCGCCGCGGCGCCGGCGTTGCCGCTCTCGCCGGCATTGCCGGCGAGGCGCAGCGAGTAGCCTTCGGCGCTCGGCCGCCACTGCAGCTCGCCGTCGCCGCGCATCGAGCCGCGCTGCAGCGCGTAGCGCAAGGTCGCGGCCGGCGGGATCAGCGTGCGGTAGACCGGAATCGGCTGCTCCGTGTAAGGCTCGGACGGCGCGCGCTCGGCTTGCAGCGCCCGGTCGGTTGCTGCAACGGTCGCGTCGGCGCCGGACTCGTCGCTCGAAGGGCCTCGCTGCGCCGGAGCAGCCGGCGCCGACCCGACCGGCTTCTCGGCTCCCTTGGCGCGCGGCTCGGCAACTCGAACGGCGATCCGTGTCGGCGCTCGTGCCGGCCCCTGCACCGGCTTCGCCCCTTGCGCCGACCTCGACCCGAGCGTCGCCGCCGACCCAGGAGCCGTGAAGCCGCTCGCGTCGGCGGCGACGGCTTCTTCGCGCGGCGCGTCCTGCAGCGCCGGACGAACCGCCGTATCGACCGTGCGCACGCGAAGCGGCGCAGCACGAGACACTGCGGCAACGCGCTCCGGCCACGCCCAGTCGAGGCCACCGAGCAATGCGAGATGCATCAGCAGCGCGGCCAACCCAAGCGCCGCGAGCCGACGCCTGCGCCGCGACGACCCCCGCGGCATGCCCGGACCGAGGTCGCGAGAGATCGACAATAGCTTCACACCCACGATGCGCATCCGCCATGAAACTCGCCACTTACCGCGACGGCTCGCGCGACGGCCAGCTCGTCGTCGTCTCGCGTGACCTGCGCAGCGCCCACTTTGCAATCGGCATCGCGACGCGACTGCAGCAGGCTCTCGACGACTGGAACTTCCATGCGCCGCAGCTCGAGGAGCTGTCGCAATCGCTGAACCACGGCAAGGCGCGCCACGCGTTCGCGTTCGAACCGGCGCGCTGCATGGCGCCGCTGCCGCGAGCCTATCAGTGGGCCGACGGCTCGGCCTTCATCAACCATGTCGAGCTGGTGCGCAAGGCGCGCAACGCCGAAGTGCCGGCGAGCTTCTACACCGACCCGCTTATGTATCAGGGCGACTCGTCGGAACTGCTCGGCGCGCGTCAGGACATCGTCTGCGCGAGCGAGGCCTTCGGCATCGATTTCGAGGCCGAGGTCGCGGTCGTCACCGGCGACATCGCGATGGGCACGGCGGCCGACGCCGCGCTCGAAGGGATCCGTCTCGTGATGCTCGCGAACGACGTCAGCCTGCGCAGGCTGATTCCGGACGAGCTCGCGAAGGGCTTCGGCTTCTTCCAGGCCAAGCCAGCGACCGCGTTCAGCCCGGTCGCCGCGACGCCCGACGAGCTCGGCGCCGCGTGGC
>JBDTXV010000147.1:0-6082 GCA_040006015.1 Caldimonas sp. | reverse complement strand
GTCGCGGCCGATCCGCTCGCCGAACAGCTCGCGACCGAAGGGATCAGCATCACGCGCGCCGCGCTCGGCCAGATGCTGTCGTTCACGGTCGCCGCGTCGGCGACGGTGTTCCTGCTCTATTTCCTGCTCGCCTCCGAGCACTGGCTGATCGCGCGCACCGTCGAAGCGATACCGCGCCGGCGCACGCGCGCGCTGCTGCTGAGCGGGATCCGCCAGGCGCAGGTCGAGATCGGCCTTTTCATCACGACGATGGGGCTGATCAGCATCGGCCTCGGCATCGCGACCGGGATCGCGCTCGCCGCGATCGGATTCCCGAACCCGGTGCTGTGGGCGACGACGACCGCGGTGCTGACCTTCGTGCCGTATATCGGTCCGGTGCTCGTCACGCTCGCGCTTCTCGTCGCCGGCGGAATGGAATCGGGTCCCGGCCTCGCGATGCTGGCGCCACCGGCGCTTTTCCTCGCGCTGCATTTCGTCGAGAGCAATTTCCTCAGCCCGCTGATCATGGGCGCGCGCCTGCGCATCAGCCCGGTCTTCGTGTTCCTCTCGGTGCTGTTCTGGAGCTGGCTCTGGGGCATCGCCGGCGCGTTCGTCGCGGTGCCGCTGTTGCTGGGCTTGCGCGCGGTGAGCCAGCGCAGCCGGCGCCTGCGGCTGGTCCGGATCTATCTCGATGCCGATGCCGCCGACGCACCGAGCCTGCGCGCGCTGCTGAAGCTCGGTCGCCACGGCGCGGCCTCCGGCCCCGAGTCGCGGCACGGGCCATAAGCGTCACGCGCGCCTCGTCTTCGGCTAAAAGACCGTTGACATGGCAACGTCATCCGGATCGCCGAACATCGACGTATTCGTCCTACGCCGGGTCGCGCAGTTGGGCCAGGCACAGGCATAGCGATTGCCCCGAACATGGAACGCCCCGAAATCCGCCCGATGCGCATCGCCTACGTCACCGAAACCTACCCGCCCGAGCTGAACGGCGTCGCGTTGACGGTCGCGCGGGCGGTGCAGCATTTGCGCGCGCGCGGCCATGCGGTCGAGCTGATCCGGCCGCGCCAGCCCGGCGATGCGGCCGGCCCCGGCGCCTCCGAATGGTTGACGCGCGGTTGGCCGATTCCGATGTACCCGGACCTGCGTTTCGGCTACGCGTCGGCCGCGTCGCTGCGCCGGCATTTCGAGCAGACGCGGCCCGACCTCGTGCATCTCGCGACGCCGGGGCCGCTCGGCTGGAAGGCGCTGCGCGCGGCGCGTTCGCTGCGGCTGCCGACGACGTCCGAGTTCCGCACCAATTTCCACCAGTACAGCCGCTACTACCGCCTCGGTGCGGCCGCGGCGCTGGTGCTGCGCGCGATGCGCTACTTCCACAACCGGAGCGGGCGCACGTTCGTGCCGACGCAGGCCGCGGCGCGCGAGCTCGCGGCCGCCGGCTTCCGCAATCTCGCGGTCGTCGGCCGCGGCGTCGACACCGCGCGCTTTTCGCCCGAGTGGCGCAGCGCCGACCTGCGCACGAGCTGGGACGCGGCCGGCAACGCGCCGGTGCTGCTCTGCGTCGGTCGCGTCGCCGCCGAGAAGAACATCGCGCTCGCGCTGCGCGCCTACGAGGCGGTGCGCCGGCGCCGGCCCGACGCGCGGATGGTCGTCGTCGGCGACGGCCCGCAGCGCGCCGCGCTCGCGGCCGCGCACCCGGACGTGCGTTTCGTCGGCACGCAGCAGGGCGACGAGCTCGCGGCCTGCTATGCATCGGCCGACCTCTTCCTGTTCCCGAGCCTGACCGACACGTTCGGCAACGTCACGCTCGAAGCGCTCGCGTCGGGGCTCCCGGTCGTCGCGTTCGACGTCGCGGCCGCGGCCGAGCACGTCGTCGACGGAAGCAGCGGCGTCCTCGTCGCCGCAGACGACGAAGCCGGCTACGTCGCCGCGGTCGAGGCGCTTGCGCAGCAGTCGCAGCGCCTCGACGCGATGCGCCCCGCGGCCGTCGCGGCGGCGCGCAAGGCGCGCTGGGACGAGATCCTCGCGCGCTTCGAGACCGAACTCCAGGACACGATCGATGCCGATCAAGCCCCCGATGAGGCCGCTGCCGTCGTGGCCTGAGCGCCAGCTGCTGTGGATCGAGCGCGAGCGCTCGTTCGCACGCTGGATGCACGGCGCCTCGGCGCAGCCGTGGATCGTCGCCTGGCTCAACGTCGTCAGCCGTCTCGGCGACGGCTGGATGTGGTACGCGGTGATCCTCGCCCTGCCGTGGCTCGATCACGCGCATGGCACCGACTGCGCGATCCGGATGTTCGCGATCGGCGCGGTCAACCTCGTGATCTACAAGAGCATCAAGCGCTGCATCGCGCGGCCGCGACCGTATCGCGACTGTCCCGGCATCCGCGCCTGCGGGCGCTCGCTCGACGAGCACAGCTTTCCGAGCGGGCACACGATGCATTCGTTCGCGTTCGCGCTGATCCTCGTCTCGTACTACCCGCACTGGGGCTATGTCGTCTGGCCGTTCGCGCTGCTCGTCGCGGTCTCGCGCATCGTGCTCGGGCTGCACTATCCGAGCGACGTGCTGGTCGGCGCCGCGGTCGGCGCGCTGACCGCGGCGGTCAGCTTCAATCTGCTCTGAGTCCGGCGCCGGCGCGGCCGTGTTCGAGACCGGTCTCGGAGTCGGCGCGCGCCGCGTCCGGCCGATTGGCGCCGCGCCATCGATCGGCGATCTGCGCGACCGTCAGCGCATCGCGATCGCGCAAGGCGTTCTCGAGCAGGCGCTGCCACGAGCGCCGCACGCCGGCGTGGTCGGCATCGCGCGGATGCAGCTCGATGCGCATCACCGGGTTCGTCCGTTGCGCCGCGGCGACCGCGCGGGCCCAGACGATCGAGCTCGCCCGGCGCGTCGCGCTCGACGTGCTGTAGACGACGCTCTGGCTCGTGATCCGCGCCGTGCCCGGCAGCAGGTAGATATGGCGCAAGGTCGACGTGTACGCGAAGCGCGCGTCGCGCAGCGCGGCCCACGCACCGGGGCCGAGGAGCCACGCCGGCGCGACGAAGCCGCTGAGCGGCCAGCCGTTGCGCTCGAACCAGTCGCACCCGGCGCCGAGCCGCGCCGCCGCGGCCTCGGCATCGAGGTCCCAGAACTCGCCTTCGCCGCGCGTGTAGACCCGGCGCCGCAGGCGGTCGATCCAGCCGTGCGCGCGGCCTTCGTCGAGATGGGTGTAGCCGTGCAATGCGAGCTCGTCGCCGCCGCGGCTGCGCATGCTCAGCCATTGCTCGAACGACGGTGTCGGCGTGGCATTGTGAAAGCGCGGCACCGCGAGCCACGTCACCGGCACCTGCGCGACGTCGCCGACCGCGCGCAGCACGCGCTCGCCGCCGGCGAGGTCGGCCACGGCGGCATCGTGGACGACGACGCAGAGCGTCGGTGCCGGCGCCGCGCCGGAGCGCGATGCGGCTGCGTCGATCGGCATCGCGTCGACCTGCTTCATCGCGGGTGCAGCGCGGCCGGCGCTGCGGCATCGAATGCGCCGTCGCGCGCGCCGCCGATCGACGCGCTGCCGGCCTGCAGCAGCTCGCGGTATTGGCCGAGCAGTGCCGGCAGCACGCGGTTCCAGTCGTGCGCTTCGGCGCGAGCGCGCGCGGCGGCGCGGCGCGGCGCGCGGTCGCTCGCGAACAGCGCCGCGATCGCGTCGGCGAACGCGCCGACATGGCCCGCATCGACGCCGATCCCGACCGTGTCGTCGACGAGCTCGGCGAGTCCGGCGGCGCGCCGCGCGACGACCGGCGTCGCGCAGGCCATCGCCTCGAGCACCGACAGGCCGAAGGTCTCCTGGTCGCCGGCGTGGACGAACGCATCGGCGCTCGCGAACGCGGTCGCGAGTGCTTCGGTGCCGGCGACGAACGGCAGCACCCGGACCCGATCGCCGCGCGGCGGTGTCGGCCCTGCGCCGATCGCGACGAGCGTGTACGGCGCGCCGAGACGGTCGACCGCGGCGGCGAGCACGTCGAGATGCTTCTCCGGCGCGAAGCGGCCGGCATAGACCAGCACGCGGCTCGCCGCATCGAAGCCCAGTTCGCGCCGCCACGCCGCGCTCGCCCGCGACGGATCGAAGGCCGCGCTGTCGACGCCGAGCGGCTGGCACGCGACGCGCTCGATGCCCCAGTCGAGCAGCTGGTCGCGCATGCTCGCGCTCGGCGCGAGTACGCGGTCGAAGCGGCGATAGACGCGGCGCGCATAGGCGCGCGC
Organism: Caldimonas sp.; assembly: GCA_040006015.1. Lineage (GTDB taxonomy): Bacteria > Pseudomonadota > Gammaproteobacteria > Burkholderiales > Burkholderiaceae_C > Schlegelella_A. The sequence continues at coordinate 1,869 of JBDTXV010000147.1, read as the reverse complement.
CGCGCGCGCGGCGAATCTGCCGAAGCGCGGGCCGGCGGCGAGTCGCGCCATCGCCTCGAGATTCGAATGGCAGTACGCGACCGCCGGAATGCCGCGGCGCCGCGCCGCATCGACCGCGGCCCACGCGACGACGTACGGATCGCCGGCCTCGATCAGATCGGGCTCGAGCTCGCCGAGCCGGTTCGCGATCGCGTGCCGGCGCAGCGGCAGGCGATAGCCGCCGCTGCCCGGAATCGGCACGGCCGGCAACCGGACGAGCCCTGGCGCCGCGTCGGCGCCGGCCGGCACCGCGATCGTGTGGCGCCAGCCGGGCAGCGCGCCGAGCCAGGCGTGCTTGGTGCGCAGATAGCGGCCGACGCCGCCGCCGGTGGGGCTCCAGAACATCGTCGTGTCGACGACGTGGATCGGGCGCGGCGGCGGGCTCATCGGTCGATTCTGCACGAGGGACCCGGCGCGGCCGGCCGCGGCCGCTGCGCACGACGCCGGCCGGCCCGCGGTACGCGCGGTCGGCCGCGGATCAGGGCCGCAAGCGCGCGATCTCGCGCTCGATCGACTTCAGCGCCACCGGTTTCGCGACGTGAGCGTCGTAGCCGGCCTCGCGCGCGCGGTGCGCATCCTGCTCGCGCGCGTAGCCGCTGCAGGCGATCGCGATCGCGCCTCTGGCGTTGGGCAGCAGGCGCGCCTTCGCCATCAATTCGTAGCCGTCCATTTCCGGCATGCCGATGTCGGAAATGATCACGTCGAAGCGCTCCTGCGCGATCCGCTCGAGCGCCGCGGCGCCGGAGTTTTCGGCGACGACCAGCGCGCCGGCCGCTTCCAGCAGCATCGAGAAGGACCAGAGCGTGTCTTCGGAATCGTCGACGAACAGGATCCGCAGTCCGTCGAGCCCGATTTTCGATTCGTCGTTCGCGGCGCCGCCGGGCATTTCGGAGGCTTCTTCGGGCAGCCAGACCGTGAACGTCGAACCCTGCCCGATTCCTGCCGATTCGGCCGCGACGCGGCCGCCGTGCGCGGTCGCGATCTCGCGCACCAGCGCCAGGCCGACACCGAGCCCGCCCTCCTGGCGCCGGCGCGGCCCGGATTCCTGGCTGAACATCTCGAACACCTGATCGACGAACGCCGGATCGATGCCCTTGCCGGTGTCGCTGACGGAGAGCACCACGAAGCCTTCGATGCGCGCGAGACGGGCGCGCACCGAGCCGTCGGGCGGCGTGAACTTGAGCGCGTTGTGCAGCAGGTTCCAGACGACCTGTTCGGCCCGCACCGGATCGAACGTCGTGACCAGCGAGCTCTCGTCGTGTGCGAACGAGAAGTCGATCGCTCTCGCCTGCGCATCGGGTTGCATCGAATCGAAGATGTGCCGGATCACGTCGACCCAGTCGACCGGCGCCGGCTGCAAGGTCAGCTTGCCGGTGCGGGCGCGCGACAGGTCGAGCAGATCGTCGATGACCTTCGCCTGCCCCGCTACCGCACGGCGGATCGTCTCGGCCGCGCGCGTGGCGGCGTCGCTGTCGCGCACCGCGGACTGGCGCATCAGCAACTCGGCGTTGACGTGGATCAGGTTCAGCGGGTGCTTCAGCTCGTGCGACATCACCGCGAGAAATTCTTCCTTCGACGCGATCGCGGCTTCGGCTTTCTTGCGGCCGGTCGTCTCGTGCAGCAGCATCGAGTCGCGCGCGAGCTCGGCCCGCTTGACGCCGGTCATGTCGCGCGCGATCTTCGCGTAGCCTTTCAGGTTCCTGCCTTCGAGCCGCGTCATCACGCCGCTGCAATAGAACTGGGTGCCGTCCTTGCGTTGATGCCAGCGGTCGTCCTCGGCGCGGCCGGTCGCGCGCGCGGTGCCGATCTCCTGTTCGGGAACGACGGCGG
>JBDTXV010000146.1:0-6110 GCA_040006015.1 Caldimonas sp. | reverse complement strand
CCATCTGCACGATCTCCTTCGAGGTCGTGCCGCGAACGATCGAATCGTCGACGAGCAGCACGTTGCGACCGCGGAACTCGACGCCGATCGCGTTCAGCTTCTGCCGCACCGATTTCTTGCGCACGCCCTGCCCCGGCATGATGAACGTGCGGCCGACATAGCGGTTCTTCACGAAGCCCTCACGGTACGGCTTGCCGATGCGCTGCGCGAGCTGCATCGCCGACGGCCGGCTCGATTCGGGTATCGGAATCACGACATCGATCTCGTTCGGCGGAATCGTCGAGATCACGCGCTGCGCGAGCGTCTCGCCGAGGTTCAGGCGCGCCTGATAGACCGAGACGCCGTCCATGATCGAATCGGGCCGCGCCAGGTAGACGAACTCGAACATGCACGGATTCAATGTCGGGTTGTCGGCGCATTGCTGCGCGTGGATCTGCCCCTGCAGGTCAATGAAGATCGCCTCGCCCGGCGCGACATCGCGCGTCAGCGCGTGGCCGGTGCCAACGATCGCGACCGATTCGCTCGCGACGACGACCTCGCCATCGGCGCCGGAGCCGCTCTGGCCGAACGACAGCGGCCGGATCCCGAACGGGTCGCGGAACGCGAGCAGGCCATGGCCCGCGATCAGCGCGACGACGGCATACGAGCCACGAATCCGGCGATGGACCGCGCGCACCGCATCGAACACCGCGGCCGCCGTCAGCGCGCGGCCGCGCACCGCGTCCTCGAGCTCGTGCGCGAGGATGTTGATCAGCACCTCGGTGTCGCTCTGCGTGTTGATGTGGCGCCGATCGATCTCGATCAGCTCCTGCTTCAGCGCCGCCGCATTCGTCAGGTTGCCGTTGTGGACCAGCACGATGCCGAACGGCGCGTTGACGTAGAACGGCTGCGCCTCTTCTTCGCTGTAGGCGTTGCCGGCGGTCGGGTAGCGGACCTGGCCGAGGCCGACGGTGCCCGGCAGACCGCGCATGTTGCGGGTCCGGAACACGTCGCGGACCATCCCGCGCGCCTTGTGCATGAAGCACTTCGTGCCCTGCATCGTGACGATGCCGGCCGCATCCTGACCGCGGTGCTGCAGCAGCAGCAGCGCGTCGTAGATCAGCTGGTTGACCGGTATTCGGGAGATGACGCCGACGATGCCGCACATGATGTCTTGCCCCGGTTCACGCCGCGCGTCTTACGCCGGCAGCAGCTGCGCGATGTCCGGCGGCAACAGCGGCTTCACTCCGCCCAACGCCGCATTCAACCATCCGACGCCGATCGACGCCTGCCAAGGCGCCGATTTCGCCGCTGGGGTGTAGCCGACGAGGGCCGCGACCGCGAGCAGCGCAATGCTTCCCCGGAGCAGCCCGAATCCGGCGCCGAACAGGCGGTCGACCGCGCTGAGCGGCGTCGCGTGGATCAGGCTGCGGACGAGGCGCGACAACAGGCTCCAGACGATCAGCGTGGCAATGAACGCAGATGCGAACGCCGCGCCCTGATTCAAGAGCGAGCCAGGCGTGCCGACCGGCAGGTGCGGAGCGATCTGCGGCGCGGCCCACTGCGCGACGAACCAGGCGACGACCCAGCCGACGAGCGACAACACTTCGAAGACGAGGCCGCGCAGGATCCCGATCAGAACTGACAGCAGCAGCACTGCGAGCAGGCACACGTCGACCCAGCCGATACCGAAGTCCATGCGCGGCGTTCACAGCGTCAGCACGACGGCGGTCAGGCCGGCCGAGCGCGCCTTCGCGAGCGCCGCATCGGCCTCGGCGCGGCTCGCGAACGGCCCGAGGCGCACGCGGATCCGGCTGCCCGACGGCGTCTGCGCGACCTGCGTATACGTTTTCAGCCCGAGCTTCTCGGCCTTGACCCGGGTCTCGCGCGCCGACTCGGTTTCGGCGAACGCGCCGATCTGAACGACGAAGCGACCGCCATCGGCGGTGCCGCGCGCTCCTTCCGCAACCGGCTTCGCATCGAGCAGCGCCTTCGCGCGAGCGCCATCGACGGCCGGCGATGCCGATGCCGGCTTGCGCGACGCCGCAGCCAGCGCGGGAGACGCGGTCGATTTGCGCGCCGCTTCGGCACCGGGTGCGGTCGCCGTCTTGCGCGTTGCTTCGGGCGCCGCGGCCGACGTCGGCGTGGCAGATTTGCGCGACTCCTCGGCGACGGTCGACGGAGGCGCCGACGCTGCCGGCTTCTGAGGCGCCTCGGCGATTTGCGCCGGCCGCGGGATCGGCCGCGACGCGGCGCGCGCGGTCGCGCTCGTGGCCGAAGCGGGCGCGCGCGCGCCGACGTCGCGTCCGGCATCGGCGCTCGATTCGGTGATGATCTCCGGAGCCGCGAGCGTGCCCGCCGGCGCTGCCGTGATGTTGGCAGCGGAGCGCGCCGGCGGCATCACCAGGGCGGGTGCGCCGTCCTTGCGCGGAATCTCGATCGGGATGTCGACCGGTATCGGCCGCGGCCGGGTCTCGAAGACCAGCGGAAAACCGATCACGCCGATCACCAGCAGCACGACGGCTCCGATCAGGCGCCGGCGCGCGCGCGTGCGCGCCTGCTGGACCGCATCGCCGGTGTCGGTGACGGCAGCCGCTCCGTCCGGATCGGTCGGCCGCTTGAAGAACGAGAACAAACCCATACGCAAGCTGCTTGGAACGGTGGCGGCCGTGAACGCCCTCTCGACGAAAGCGCGAACCCGCGAAACGAGCGGATCAGGCGGCGTGCTTCGCCGACAAGCGGGGCAGACCGCCGGCGAGGACCCCGCCAACGGTATAGAACGATCCGAAGACGACGATTCTATCAGCGGGGTCTGCGGCATCGATCGCCGCGGCGAGCGCGGCGGCGGGCCCCGTGTGACGTGAAACGACGACCGGTCCGGGACCGCTCGCGCCGAGCGCCGTGTAGCTTCGCTCGAGCTCGGTGGCCGTCGCGGCACGTTGCGCCGGCAGGTCGGTGAAGTACCAGCGATCGACCAGCGGCGCCATGCGCGCGAGGATCGCCGCGAGATCCTTGTCGCGCATCGCGCCGAACACCGCGTGCGTGCGCGGATGAAAGCCCATCTGGTCGAGGTTGCGCGCGAGCGTCGCGACCGCGTGCGGGTTGTGCGCGACATCAAGCACCAGCAGCGGCTGGCCCGGAACGATCTGGAAGCGGCCCGGCAGCTCGACCAACGCGAAGCCGTTGCGCACCGCCTGCGCGGTGACCGGCAGGCGCTCGCGCAAGGCCTCGAACGCGGCGAGCACGCCAGAGGCGTTGAGCAACTGGTTCGCGCCGCGCAGGGCCGGATAACCGAGCGCGTTGAAGCGCTGCGTGCGCCCGGCCCAGTTCCATTGCAGCTTGTCGCCCGAATAGTTGAAGTCGCGGCCGAAGCGCCACAGGTCGGCGCCGATCCTCACGGCCTCGTCGAGCACGCTTTGCGGCGGCACCGGATCGCTGACGACGACCGGCCTGCCGCGCCGCATCACGCCGGCCTTCTCGCGCCCGATCGCTTCGCGGTCATGGCCCAGATATTCGACATGGTCGATGTCGATGCTCGTGATCACCGCGCAATCGCTGTCGAATACGTTGACCGCATCGAAGCGCCCGCCCATGCCGACCTCGAGGATGACCAGATCGAGCGGCGTCGCCGCGAGCAGGCGCGCGATCGCAAGCAGCGTGAATTCGAAATAGGTCAGGCTGACGTCGCCTCGCGCGGCCTCGACCGCTTCGAAGTGCGGCAGCAGGTCCGCAGCCGCCGCCATGCTGCCGTTGACGCGGCAGCGCTCCTCGAAGTGGACCAGATGCGGCTTCGAATAGAGGCCGACGCGATAGCCGGCCTGCAGCGCGATCGCCTCGAGCATCGCGCAGGTCGAGCCTTTGCCGTTCGTGCCGGCGACCGTGACGACCGGCGCGTCGAAGCGCAGTCCAAGCCGTTCCTTGACGCGGGCGACGCGGTCGAGCGTCAGATCGATCTCTTTCGGATGCATCCGCTCGCAGCGGGCTAGCCATCCGTCGAGCGTCGTCGGCAGCGTCATCGGCCGATCGTAATGGCTGCGCGCGGAGCCGGCGCGGCGCCGACACTTCGCCGAAGCGATGCGCTCAGGCGACCGCGTCGGAGCTGAGTCGCTGCAGCATCGCGATCGCGCTCGCGATCGATGCGCGCAGCTCGCGCCGGTCGACGATCATGTCGATCGCGCCGGTCTGCAGCAGGAATTCGGAACGCTGGAAGCCTTCCGGCAGCTTTTCGCGCACGGTGTTCTCGATCACACGCGGGCCGGCGAAGCCGATCAGTGCCTTCGGCTCGGCAATCACGACGTCGCCGACGAACGCGAAGCTCGCCGAAACGCCGCCCATCGTCGGGTCGGTCAGCACGCTGATGTACGGCAGCCGCGCCTTCGCGAGCCGCGTCAGCGACGCGTTGGTCTTGGCCATCTGCAGCAGGCTCAGCAGGCCCTCCTGCATGCGCGCGCCACCGCTCGCGGTGAAGCTGATGAACGGCGTCTTCTGCTCGATCGCTGCGGTGACGCCGCGCACGAAGCGCTCGCCGACGACCGACCCCATCGAGCCGCCCATGAACTCGAACTCGAAGCAGGCGGCGACGACCGGAATGCTCATCAGCGCACCGCCCATCACGACCAGCGCATCGGTCTCACCGGTGTGCTCGAGCGCGTCCTTCAGGCGCTCGGAATACTTGCGGCTGTCCTTGAACTTCAGCGCGTCGACCGCGAGCACTTCCTGGCCGATCTCGTAGCGGCCCTCCGGATCGAGAAAGGCGTCGAGCCGGGCGCGCGCGCCGATCCGGTGGTGCTGCGCGCACTTCGGGCAGACGTTCAGGTTCTTCTCGAGGTCGGCCTTGTAGAGCACCGTCTCGCACGACGGGCATTTGATCCATAGACCCTCGGGCACCGAGCGGCGCTCGCTCGGATTGGTTTGCTGAATCTTCGGGGGCAGCAGTTTTTCGAGCCAGCTCATCGACGAAGTCCTTTCAGGAATCGAGCGCCGCGCGGACGTCGGCGATGAAGCCGGCGGCGACGCCAGCGGCATTGTCGCGCGACGCGGCTTCGAGCAATTGCACCAGCGCCGAGCCGATCACGACCGCGTCGCAGACCTCGGCGACAGCTCGCGCGGTGCGCGCATCGCGGATGCCGAAGCCGACGCCGACCGGAACCTTCACGTGCTCCTTGATTCGCGGCACCGCGGCGGCGACGCCGCCGATGTCGAGATGGCCGGCGCCGGTCACGCCCTTCAGCGACACGTAATAGACATAGCCGGTCGCGATCCGACCGACTTCTCGAATGCGCGCGTCGGTCGAGGTCGGCGCGAGCAGGAAGATCGGGTCGATCCGGTGCGCCTTCAGCAATCGCGCGAAGTCTTCGCATTCCTCCGGCGGGTAGTCGACGACGAGCACGCCGTCGACGCCGGCGTCGGCGGCGTCGACGGCAAAGCGCTCGATGCCGTAGCGCTCGACCGGGTTCGCATAGCCCATCAGCACGACCGGCGTTCGCGCATCGTCTACACGAAAGCCGCGCACCATCTCGAGCACCTGCTTCATGCCGATGCCGCGCGCGAGCGCACGGTCGCCGGCTTTCTGGATGACCGGTCCGTCGGCCATCGGATCGGAGAATGGCACGCCGAGCTCGATGATGTCGGCGCCGGCCGCGGCCATCGCCCACATGATCTCGACCGTCGCATCCGCATACGGATCGCCCGCGGTCACGTACGGAATCAGAGCCTTGCGACCGCGCTCTTGCAGCGCCGCGAACGTCGCGACGATGCGGCTCACGTCGGCCCCACGACGACGGATCCGCCTTTGACGCTCTGTCCGGTGCAGGACGGGCGGCAGAAAAACTCGGCACCGGACAGATCGGCGACGGTGCCGATATCCTTGTCGCCGCGCCCGGACAGGTTGACGAGCAGGTGCTGATCCGAACCCAGCGTCGGCGCGAGCTTCATCGCATACGCGACCGCGTGGCTCGACTCGAGCGCCGGAATGATCCCCTCGGTGCGGCAAAGACGATGAAAGGCCGCAAGCGCCTCGGTGTCGGTGATGCCGACGTACTCCGCGCGGCCGATGTCCTTCAGCCATGCGTGCTCGGGGCCGACGCCGGGATAGTCGAGCCCGGCCGAGATCGAATGCGTCTCGATGATCT
>JBDTXV010000145.1:0-6117 GCA_040006015.1 Caldimonas sp. | reverse complement strand
CCCTCTTCCTTTTCGCTTTCGGTGCTCGAGCTGCCCTCGCTCGGCTTCGCCGGCTCCGGCGAATCGCTCTTGCGGATTCCGTGCGCGATGAAGTTGACGACGTCGAGGCGCGTCACGCCTTGCTGGTGCAGGTAGTAGACGGCATGCGAATCCTTCTCGCCGAAGATCGCGACCAGCACGTTCGCACCGGTCACTTCCTTCTTGCCGCTGCCGGTCGACTGCACGTGCATGATCGCGCGCTGGATCACGCGTTGGAAGCCGAGCGTCGGCTGCGTGTCGACCTCGTCGGCGCCGCCGACCGTCGGCGTGTTTTCCTTGATGAAGCCGACCAGGCTCTTGCGCAGATCGTCGTTGTTCGCCGAGCAGGCGCGCAGGACCTCGGCCGCCGACGGGTTGTCGAGCAGCGCCATCAGCAGGTGCTCGACGGTGATGAATTCGTGGCGCTGCTGGCGTGCCTCGACGAACGCCATGTGCAGGCTGACTTCTAGCTCTTGCGCAATCATGCGGCCTCCATAATGCATTGCAACGGGTGGCCGCCACGACGCGCAGCCGCCACCACCAGTTCGACTTTCGTCGCGGCGACGTCTTTCGAATAGACGCCGCAAACGCCGCGCCCGTCATGATGAATCTTCAACATGATCTGTGTCGCGGTTTCGAGGTCGCGCTTGAAATACTCCTGCAGGACCATCACGACAAACTCCATCGGCGTGTAGTCGTCGTTCAGCAGAACCACCTGATACATCCGCGGGGGCACGGTCTTGGCCACCTGCCGCTCGACGACGACGGCCCCCTGCCCGTCGTCGGGGCGGGGCCGCGGCAGCGGAGGCGCTGGGTTACCGGGCTTGCGGTCTGGCATGGATTCATTCTATCGAGTTGACATCTTTTCGCTTCGACGGTTTGCATATTGCGCTAGGGGACTATTTAACAAGGGTCGAAATGGCCCGCAGATACCCCGCTGACGGTCCGATCGAGCAGCGGCCGCGGCGCAAATTCCTCCTGCATCGCCTTGAAGGCGTGCCGACGGAGCAAAAAAAAGGCCCGCGATCCGCAGGCCCCTTCGTCTTGTGCGGCATGCCGCCACGGACTCACATGTTGTCGATCATCACCTGGCCGAAACCCGAGCAGGAAACCTGGGTCGCGCCGTCCATCAGTCGCGCGAAATCGTAGGTGACCTTCTTCGACAGGATCGACTTCTTCATCGAGCTGATCATCAGGTCGGCGGCCTCGGTCCAGCCCATGTGGCGCAGCATCATCTCGGCCGAAAGTATCTCGGAGCCGGGATTGACGTAGTCCTTGCCGGCGTACTTTGGCGCGGTGCCGTGGGTCGCCTCGAACATCGCGACCGAATCGCTCATGTTCGCTCCCGGCGCGATGCCGATCCCGCCAACCTGCGCGGCGAGCGCGTCGGACACGTAGTCGCCGTTCAGGTTCAAGGTCGCGATCACCGAATACTCGGCCGGGCGCAACAGGATCTGCTGCAGGAAGGCGTCGGCGATCACGTCCTTGACGACGATTTCCTTGCCCGTCTTCGGGCTCTTGAACTTCATCCACGGCCCCCCGTCGACGAGCTCGGCAGCGAACTCCCTCGCGGCCAGCGCATAGCCCCAGTCGCGGAATCCGCCCTCGGTAAACTTCATGATGTTGCCCTTGTGGACCAGGGTCACCGAAGGCTTGTCGTTGTCGATCGCATACTGGATCGCCTTGCGCACGAGGCGCTCGGTGCCTTCGCGCGAGACCGGCTTGATGCCGATGCCCGAGGTCGCCGGGAAGCGGATTTTCTTGACGCCGAAGTCCTCCTGCAGGATCTTGATCAGCCGCTTCGCCTTCTCGCTTTCGGCTTCGAACTCGATCCCGGCGTAGATGTCTTCCGAGTTCTCGCGGAAGATCACCATATTGGTCTTCTCAGGCGCCTTCAGCGGCGATGGCACGCCGGTGAAATACTGGATCGGGCGCAGGCAGACATAGAGGTCGAGCTCCTGACGCAGCGCGACGTTCAGCGAGCGGATTCCGCCGCCGACAGGCGTCGTCAGCGGGCCCTTGATCGAGACGACGTAGTCGCGCACCGCTTCGAGCGTTTCCGGCGGAAGCCAGACGTCGGGCCCGTAGACCTTGGTCGACTTTTCGCCGGCGTAGACCTCCATCCAATGGATCTTCTTCTTGCCGCCGTAGGCCTTCGCGACCGCGGCGTCGACGACCTTGATCATCACGGGCGTGATGTCGGCGCCGGTGCCGTCGCCTTCAATGAAAGGGATGATCGGCTGATCCGGAACCCGAAGCGAAAAGTCGGGATTGACGCTGATCTTCTGCCCGCCTTCGGGCACCTTGATGTGCTGATACATGGAAATGGAACTCCGCTCGCGTTTGCTCACTGCAGGAGAGTGCGTGATGCTGCGGGAATTCTATGTCAGCGCCTCGATCGCCCCGAGGCGCGGCGCGACGCGGCGGCGCCTCGAAAGCGGGCTGCGACGCGACGTTTCTGTCCGCCGGCGCAGCGCCCCGCGCGTTGAGCAAGGCATCGATAATTCGCCGTCCTCGCTGCGAACCTTGCCATGATCGATCTCAAGACTTGCGCGCTCGCTGTCGCTGCAACGCTTTGCTGCGGCAGCGCCGCCCTGGCCCAATCCGGGCCGCAGAAGCTGCCGTCGATACGCCTCAACGCCGGCATCCACAACATCCAGGCCGAGGTCGCGCAGTCGCCCGAAGAGCGCAGCACCGGGCTGATGTTCAGGACCGCGATGGGCCCGAACGAAGGGATGCTGTTCGCGTTCGAGGAACCGGGTCAGCAGTGCTTCTGGATGAAGAACACGCTGCTGCCGCTCTCGGTCGCGTTCATCGGCGACGACGGCAGCATCGTCAACATCGACCAGATGAAGCCGCAGACGCTCGACAGCCACTGCTCGGCCAAGGCGGTGCGCTTCGTGCTCGAAATGAACGATGGCTGGTTCGCGAAACGCGGCATCAAGGCCGGAACCCGATTGCGCGGCGCCCCGTTCGGCAACTAGCGTCGACTGACGCTCGCGCCTGACGACGCGACCGGCAAGGGCTGCGCGCCCCGCGCCGGTCGGCACCAGACTACGCGCAGTTGCGTTCGGCGAAATCCCAGTTCGCGAGCGAGCCGAGGAAGGTCTCGACCCACTTCGGGCGCTGGTTGCGATAGTCGATGTAGTACGCGTGCTCCCAGACGTCGATCGTCAGCAGTGCCTTGTCTGCCGTCGTCAGCGGCGTTCCGGCGGCGCCCATGTTGACGATGTCGACACTGCCGTCGGCCTTCTTGACGAGCCAGGTCCAGCCCGAGCCGAAATTGCCGACCGAGCTCTTCACGAAGGCTTCCTTGAACGCCGAGTAGCCGCCCCACTTCGCCTTGATCGCATCGGCCAGCTTGCCCTTCGGCTCGCCGCCCCCCGCGGGCTTCATGCAGTTCCAGAAGAAGGTGTGATTCCAGACCTGGGCGGCGTTGTTGTAGATGCCGCCGCTCGCCTTCTTGACGATGCCCTCGAGCGCCATCGACTCGAACTCGGTGCCCTTCTGCAGGTTGTTCAGGTTGTCGACGTAGGCCTTGTGGTGCTTGCCGTAGTGGTACTCGAGCGTCTCGCGGCTCAGATGCGGCGCGAGTGCGTCCATCGCATACGGGAGCGGCGGCAAAGTGTGTTCCATGGACATCCTCTCGAATTGGTTGGTGCGGAAAAAGATTGTAGGCAGCTTGGCATCGCCACGTTGCGGTCGTCCCGCTCGGCGGACCTCAACCCGGCGGCGCCGATTCGATTTCGGCGACGTCGACACCGAGCCGACCATCGCCGAGCAGTGCCTGCAGACGAACGCCGATCGCGGCTTCTCGAACCGAGACGAGCGCGCGACCCGACGCATCGGTCAGCAGCGCGTAGCCGCGGGCGAGCACCCGGCGCGGATCCAGCGCCTGCAGCCTCTCCCGACTGGCGCGCAGATGCGCTTCGTGCCGCGCCATTGCGACGGTGCCGGTCTGCCGCAGGCGCCGCGCCGACTGCGTGAGCAGCGCCTCGCGCGACTGGACAACGCGACGCGCCGCGGCCTCGAGCCGATGCGCGAGCAGGCCGAGGCGCTCGCGCTGACGTCGCGACGCGTCGCCCGGGCGCGCCAGGCGCAGAGCCGCGCGGTCGAGCCGCTGCCGATGGGTATCGAGCGCATCGGCGAAGCGCCGACGCACGACCGCCGCGCGAGCCGCAAGCGCATCGATCGACGATCGGCACGACGGCGCGGCGAGCTCGGCAGCCGCGGTCGGTGTCGGCGCCCTGACGTCGGCCGCGAGATCGGCCAGGGTCACGTCGGTCTCGTGGCCGACGCCACAGACCAGCGGAATGACCGATGCCCGCACCGCGCGCGCGACGCGCTCGTCGTTGAAGGCCCAGAGGTCTTCGAGCGAGCCGCCGCCGCGGCAGACGATCAGTGTCTCGACTTCGGCGCGGGCGTTCGCCAGCGCGATCGCTGCGCAGAGCGCCGACGGCGCATCGGCGCCCTGAACCGGACTCGGATAGACGACGACCTCGACGTTCGGTGCGCGGCGCGAGAGCGCCGTCAGCACGTCGTGGAGCGCGGCGGCTCCGGTCGACGTGACGATGCCGATGCGGCGCGGATAGGGCGGCAGCGCGCGCTTCGCCGCCGCATCGAACAGCCCCTCCTGCTGCAGCCGGCTTCGCAGGCGCAGGAACTGCTCATAGAGCGCACCGGCACCGGTGCGCTGCATCGATTCGACGATCAACTGGAGCTCGCCGCGCGGCCCGTAGACGCCGAGCCGACCGCGCACGTCGACCAGCTGACCGTCTGCCGGCACGAAGTCGACCAGGCCGGCGGAACGCCGGAACAACGCGCAGCGCAAGGCGCCTTCGCTGCGCTCCGCGTCCTTCAAGTTGAAGTAGCAATGGCCGCTCGGAGCCCGCGCGAATCCCGATACCTCGCCGCGCACTGCGCATGCGCCGAAACGTGCGGCAAGGGCATCCGAAACTGCTTGCAGCAGCGCGGCAACGCTCCAGACGTAACGAGCGGATGTGCCCAGCGGACTATCGATCATCGGCAAAGCCACGGCCGGCGCGGCTCGAGAACTCCACAGCAGCGCCGGAGCACGCTCGAACGGGTGGAATGCCGCGCCAGAGCTTGCCGGAGCATCGTAAGTGGTTGATTCGGCTCGTCTTTTTCATGCCTAAAGTTTCAGCAAAACGTAGCGCACCCGGTGAATTGGCGCTTCGACGACAGGCGACGCCTGGTTATCCACAAAGCTGTCCACAGCGACGGTGGATGATTTGTATCGGCACGCGGTCGCGGTGATGCGCCTTCGACACACTGCGCCGACGCGGCGTTGGTCGAGGCGGAATCGGCAAACGTCGGGGCCATAATCCCGCGTCGCATCCGATGCCGCCGAGGGGCCCGATTGCTTTCGATCATACAAGCCGCCGGATGGCCGATCTGGCCTCTTCTCCTGTGTTCCATCGTTGCGCTGACGCTGATTCTCGAGCGCCTGACGAGCCTGCGAACCTCGCGCGTGATGCCGCCTCGACTCCTAGATGAAGTCCTCGCGGTCACGCGCACGAGCCTGCCGGGACCCGATGTCGTCAACAAGCTCGCCGACAACTCGGTGCTCGGCACGGTGCTCGCGACAGGCTTGCGCGCGGTCATCGCCGAACCGCGCATCACGCACGATTCGTTGCGGGGCGCGTTCGAATCGGCCGGCCGCGCAGCAGTACATCGGATGGAGCGCTATCTGAATACCCTCGGCACGATCGCGTCGGCCGCGCCGCTGCTCGGCCTGATGGGCACTGTGATCGGGATGATCGAGATCTTCGGCTCGCAATCTCCGACCGGCGGCAACAACCCGGTGCTGCTGGCCCACGGCATTTCGATCGCGCTATACAACACCGCGTTCGGATTGATGATCGCGATCCCGTCGCTGATGTTCTATCGCTACTTCCGTGGCCTCGTCGACGCTTACACGCTCGACATGGAACAGGCCGCGGACCGGCTCGTGCCGCACCTGTTGCGCTTCGCGGTGCCGCGGCAGAGCGGAGGCTGACCGATGTCGCTCAGCTTCCGCAAGCAGCGGCCCGAAGAGCCCGAGATCAACCTGATCCCGTTCATCGACGTGCTGCTGGT
>JBDTXV010000144.1:0-6144 GCA_040006015.1 Caldimonas sp. | reverse complement strand
GGCCACGACAACATCGTCCGCGGCGATGCATCGTTCACGTACCGCCTCGCGAAGCAGCGGGCGGTGACGTTCAAGGTGCTCGCGAACCGCCGCGATGCGAGCTTCACGACGCTCGGCGCGCAGCGCCAGACCCAGGTCACGGTCGGGATCTTCTTCACGTTGCTCGGGCAGGACCGGTTCGGCACGGTCGACTGGCGCTGAAAGAGCGCGGCGCGCGCGAAAGCGTCGATGGCCCCTCCGTCCAACGCGGTCGCGCAATCGACTCAATTTCCGACCGCCGCGGCCGATATCTACAGAGCCCGAATTCCGTCCACATGACCCGCGATCCCGTCCCCTCCTCGCCGCTCGAGTGGCCGCGCCGCGCGCTGGCCGCCGCGTTCCTGCTGGCCAGCGCCTGGTACCTCGGCTGGCGCTGCGGCACGCTCAATCCGGCGGCGCCGGGATTCTCGGCGCTGCTCTACGGCGCCGAGCTGTTCGGCTTCGCGACCGCGCTGCTGCACGTCTTCATGGGCTGGCGCCTGACCTTGCGCCATGCAGCGGTGCCGCGCGCCGGGATCGGCGTCGACGTCTTCGTCACGACGCAGCACGAGCCGGTCGAGCTGGTCCGCAAGACCTTGCTCGCGGTGCGCGCGATGGACTATCCGCACCGCACCTGGCTGCTCGACGACGGTGCCCGTCCCGAGATGCGGGCGCTCGCGCGCCAGCTCGGCGGCGACGACCTCGCGCGCGCCGGCGACGACGGCGCGCGGGCCGGCGCGCTGAATCACGCGCTCGCGCAGAGCAACGGCGCGCTGGTCGTCGTCTTCGATGCCGATCACGCGCCGCGGCGCGACTTTTTGACGAAGACGCTCGGCTACTTCGACGACGAGCGCGTCGCGTTCGTGCAGACCCCGCAGGACTTCTACAACCTCGATTCCTACGAGCACCGCTGGCACGGCATCGGTCCGACCGTGTGGACCGAGCGGACGCTGTTCTTCCGCGTGATCCAGCGCGGCAAGGACTACTGGAACTCGGCTTTTTTCTGCGGCAGTTGCGCGGTGCTGCGCCGCAGCGCGCTCGACGGGATCGGCGGCTTCGCGACCGGCACCCAGACCGAGGGTCTGCACACGTCGCTGCGCCTCCATGCGCGCGGCCATAGATCGGTCTATCACGCCGAGCCGCTCGCATTCGGCCTCGCGCCCGACTCGATCGAGCCGTTCATCGGGCAGCGCGTGCGCTGGGGCCAGGGCACGATGCAGGTCTGGCGCCGCGAAGGCATCCTGCTGCGGCGCGGACTGACGCTCGCGCAGCGCCTCAGCTATCTGGCGTCGGCGCTGACTTATTTCCGCGGCTGGCAGAAGGCGATCTTCTATTTCACGCCGGCGGTGGTGCTCGCGACCGGGCTGCTGCCACTGACGGCGACGACGCCGGATTTCCTGCTCCACTTCGTGCCGTACTGGCTGCTTTCGCTGTGGATCTTCGAGGAGGTCGGCCGCGGCTACGGCCGCAGCCTCTTCGTCGAGCAATACCACATGGCCCGCTTCGCGGCGTTCGCGTGGGCGACGCTGGCGCTGATCTTTCCGCGGATGAAGTTCGCGGCCGCGGCCGAGGTCGCGCCCGACGGGCGCAGCGCGGTCCGCTTCACCGCGCCGCAATGGGCGGTGCTCGCGTTGAACCTCGCCGCGCTGCCGGTCGGCACCGCGCTCTGTCTCCGTGCCGGGACGCTGCCGCTGCAGGGTCTGCTCGCGGCCGGCGCGTGGGCGCTCGTCAACGTCGCGCTCGCATGCGCTGTGCTCGCGTTCACCGCGATCAGCCGGCGCAACACGCGCGATCGCTATCGCTTTCCGATCACGCTGCCGGCCGAGATCGTCGTCGCCGGCGGCACGCGCCTGCGCGGCACCGTCGACGACCTCAGCGAGAACGGCCTGCGCTTCTACGGCAAGCTGCCGCCGGGTCTCGCGCCGGGCGACAAGATCACCGGGCAGTTGCTGCTGCCCGAGGGGCCGGTCGCGTTCTGGGGCGAGGTCCGCGGGCAGATCGCGATGCCGGGCCGGCCCGATGTCGTGAAGGCGCTGGGCTGCCAGTTCTCGACCAGCGACGAGGGCCGCAACCGACTCGAGGAATTCCTGTTCGGCTCGGACCTGCAGTGGATCCTGAACGGCTACACCGACCGGGCGCAGACGCCGATGAGCCGCTGGCTGCCCGAGCTCGTCGACGGACCGCGGCACAACCCGTTCGCCGACGTGCGCTGGAATGCCGCCGAAGTCCGCGTCGATGCCGACGGCGAGGCCGAGCCGGTGCTGCTGTCCGCGACCGCGATCAAGTCGGGCGACGTCTACATCGTCAGCCACCACGTGCTGCCGGAAAAGCGCGCGCTGATCCTCGATGTCCATCTGCGCACCGACACCGCCGCTCGCGATGTCTGGCTGCAGCGGCTCGCGCTGCCCGGCATCGACAACCCGGACGCGCGGCTCTCGGTCTATCGCGTCATCGCGCAGGGGCTGCGTCCGGCGCCGGCGCCGGCGGATGCACCGGCACCGGCAATCCGCCCGGCGCGCCGCGCCGAACCGCAGCGCAGCTTCGACGCGCTGCCGTCGACGCACTGATCAGCGGCGCCGCGTGCCGCCGCCGCCGATTCGTCGGCGGCGCGGCCGGCCGACCGGAGCCGGCGCGGCGCGTGCGTTCCGACCGCTTGTGCCGCGCCCGCGCCACCCGGGTTCAAGTTCAGCGTCGCAGCGTCGATATCCGCGGCAACCCCCGCCCTGCGCATGAAACACGACCCTGCCCCGTTCACGCCGCTGGAATGGCCGCGCCGCCTGCTGGTCGCCGGCTTCGTTCTGGTCAGCGTCTGGTACCTGACGTGGCGCGTCGGCACCTTCAACCCGGCCGCGCCGGGCTTCTCGGCGCTGGTCTACGGCGCCGAGCTGTTCGGTTTCGGCACCGCGCTGTTGCACATTTTCATGTGCTGGCGCATGACGGTGCGCAAGGCGCCGGTGCCGCGCCCGGGCATCGGCGTCGACGTCTTCATTCCGACCTACAACGAATCGGTCGAGCTGGTGCGCAAGACGCTGCTCGCGGCGCGCGCGATGGACTATCCGCACCGCACCTGGCTGCTCGACGACGGACGGCGCCCCGAGATGGAGGCGCTCGCGCGCCAACTCGGCTGCGACTACCTCGCCCGTGCCGACAACGCGCACGCGAAAGCCGGCAACCTGAATCACGCGTTGGCGCACAGTGACGGCGAGCTGGTCGTCGTCTTCGATTGCGACCACGCGCCGCGGCGCGACTTTTTAACGAAGACGCTCGGCTACTTCGACGACGCGCGCGTCGCCTTCGTGCAGACGCCGCAGGACTTCTACAACCTCGATTCGTACCAGCACCGCTGGCGCGGCGCCGGCCGCACGGTCTGGACCGAGCAGGCGCTGTTCTTCCGCGTGATCCAGCGCGGCAAGGACTACTGGAACGCCGCGTTCTTCTGCGGTAGCTGCGCGGTCGTGCGGCGCAGCGCGCTCGACCAGATCGGCGGCTTCGCGACCGGCACCGTCACCGAAGACCTGCACACGTCGCTGCGCCTCCATGCGCGAGGCCACAGGTCGGTCTATCACGCCGAGCCGCTCGCGTTCGGCCTGGCGCCGGAATCGATCGAGCCGTTCATCGGGCAACGCGTGCGCTGGGGCCAGGGTGCGATGCACGTCTGGCGCAAGGAGGGCATCCTGACCCATCGCGGGCTGACGCTGGCACAGCGCCTCAACTACCTCGCGTCGGCACTGACCTACTTCGACGGCTGGCAGAAGGCGATCTTCTATTTCGCGCCGGCGGCAGTGCTGCTGACCGGGCTGCTGCCGCTGCTCGCGACGACGCCGGATTTCCTGCTCCACTTCCTGCCCTACTACGCATTGACGTTCTGGGTCTTCGAGGAGGTCGGCCGCGGCTACGGCCGAAGCCTCTTCATCGAGCAGTACAACATGACGCGCTTCGCGGCGTTCGCGTGGGCGACGCTGGCGCTGATCTTTCCGCGCATGAAGTTCAAGGTCACCGCGAAGGGTGCGGCCGCAGGACGCGGCGCGATCCGCTTCACGACCCCGCAGTGGACCGTGCTGGCGCTGAACCTGGTCGCGCTGCCGGTCGGCACCGCGCTCTACGTCTGGTCGGACGCTTTGCCGCTGCAAAGCCTCATCGCGAACAGCGTCTGGGCTCTCGTCAATGCGGCGCTCGCGGCCGCGGTGCTTTCGTTCACCGCGCTGAGCCAGCGCAATTCGCGCGACCGCTACCGCTTTCCGATCGCGCTGCCGGCCGAGATCGTCGTTGCCGACGGCACGCGCCTGCGCGGCACCGTCGACGACATCTCCGACAGCGGCATGCGCTTCTACGCGAAGTTCCCTGCCGGCCTCGAGACCGGCTCGGCGCTGACCGGTCAACTCCTGCTGCCCGAAGGGCCGGTCGCGTTCCACGGCGAGATCCGCGGGCAGATCACGATGCCGGGTCAGCCGGACGTCGTCAAGGCGCTCGGCTGCCAGTTCTCGACCAGCGACGAAGGCCTGCATCGTCTCGAGGAATTCCTGTTCGGATCGGATCTGCAGTGGATTCTGAACGGCTATTCCGACCGCGTGCAGACGCCGATGAGCCGCTGGCTGCCCGACCTCGTCGACGGACCCCTGCACAACCCGATCGCCGACGTGCGCTGGAATTCGGCCGAGCTGCGCGTCGACGCCGACGGCCCGGCCGAGCCGGTGCTGCTGTCGGCGACCTCGGTCAGGTCGGGCGACATCTACATCGTCAGCCACAACGTCCTGCCGGAAAGGCGCGCGCTGATCCTCGACGTCCACCTGCGCACCGACACCGCGGCCCGGGACGTCTGGCTGCAGCGCCTAGCCCTGCCCAGCATGGGCGGCGGCGAGTCGAGCGTCTCGGTCTATCGCGTCACCGCGCAGGGCATCCGGCTCAAGTCGAAACCGGTCTTGCCGGCGAGCCGCCCCGCCGCACAGCCGCGGCGCCGCGAGGCCGAACCCTCGACGTTCTGACGCAACGACCGCTGCGCCGCGGACCGGAGACGAATGCCTTGAACATCCCCTTGCCACGCCGCCTCGCGCTCGCGGCTCTCGTAACCGCTGCGGCGCCCGCGCACGCCGGCTGGGCCGACTACGCCCAGGCCGACACATCGTCGAGCGCGACCACGGTCGTCGTCGTGCGCGCGCTCGGCGCGACCGCTGCGCCGACGCCGGCCCCGCTCGTTTCGGCGACGTATGCGCGCTGGTCGACCGGCGAAGCGGCGAGCCTCGGCTACACGTACCGATGGGCCGTCACCGGCGGACCGCATGGCTGGCTCGTCGGCGCCGGCGCCGGCGTCAACTCGTTTCGCAATCGCGCATCCGGCGGCGATCCGAGCGACGTGGCGCCGTCCGCGCGGGCGCAGTCCGAATGGTTCGGCCCGGTCGCAGGCGGCAATTACTATGCGCTCGCTCAGGCGTCGAGCTTTCGCGGAAGCTGGCTCGCGACCGCGCAATATGCGCCGTCGGCCCTTCCGGTCGCAGCGGAATGGACCCGCTACCACGAGCGCGGTTACCAGGCGACGAGCCTCGGCGCGCGCATCTCGACCGGCGTGCCGCGCTGGTTCGTGCGCGTCGGCGTGACGCAGGCGCAGCGCGAATCGCGACCCTATATCGGCATCGCCTACAACGCGTTCTGACGCGGTCAGCTCGCGCGGCGCAGCGCGAGCACCGCATTCGTGCCGCCGAACGCGAACGAGTTCGACAGCATCGTGCGCACGTCGATCCCGTCGCGCGCTTCGTTGGCGACGTAGTCGAGGTCGCACTCCGGATCGGGCTCTAGCAGATGCATCGTCGGCAATGCCGAGCGATGCTGCATCGCGAGCAGCGCGAGCACGCATTCGAGCGCGCCGGCGGCGCCGAGCAGATGGCCGTGCAGCGCTTTCGTCGCGCTGATCGGCATCCGCTGCGCATGCGCGCCGAACACCCCCTTGATCGCCGCGGTCTCGACCGGGTCGTTGGCCTGCGTGCCGGTCGCATGTGCGTTGATCGCGTCGACCTCTTCGGGCTCGAGCCCGGCCGAGCGCAGCGCCGCGCGCAGCGCCGCGGCCTGGCCTTCGACGCTCGGTCGCGTGATGTGGCCGGCGTCGGTCGTCAGGCCGTAACCGAGCACCTCCCC
>JBDTXV010000143.1:0-6150 GCA_040006015.1 Caldimonas sp. | reverse complement strand
CCGCGAGCGCCGAGCTCAGCGCGACGCCGAACAGCATGCAGATCGAGAACAGGAAATTGCCGAAAAACGATTCGACGAACAGCAGGCGATGCTCTCGGCGGGTCAGCGGCGCCTCGCCGCTCGGCACGCGCAGCCAGCCGGCCATCGCGACGACCGAAATGCCGAAGCGCAGCCACGCCAGCAGGAACACCGGGAAGACGGCGACCAGCATCTTCGAGAGTCCGACATAGCTGCCGACGACCGCCATGCTCGAGCCGAGACAGAGATAGGCGAGCCACGGCGTCGCGCCGCCGGCGCGGTGCGGCAGCGCGCGATCCGGTGTTTCGCCGCGAGTCTGCATCGGCTGCGCTGCCGGTTCCGTCCCGGCGCGGTCAGGCACGGGCCGCGGCCGCGACGTCGCGAATACGCTGTCGCTCCTGGCGCGCCAGGATCAGGCTCGCCACGACGACGCCGATCGAAACCGCGAGGACGATCAAGGTCGCGACCGCGTTGACGCTCGGGTTCAGGCCGAGGCGCGCGCGCGAGAAGATCACCAGCGGCATCGTCGTCGCGCCGGGGCCGGACAGGAATGCCGACAGCACGACATCGTCGAGCGACAACGTGAACGTCAGCAGCCACGCCGAGAGCAGCGCCTGCCCGATCATCGGCAGCGTGACCAGGTGGAAGACTTGCCACGGGCGCGCGCCGAGATCCATCGCCGCTTCCTCGAGCCGGGCATCGAGCGTCTGCAGCCGGGCCTGGATCACGACCGTCGCATAGGCCATCCCGAGCAGCAGGTGGCCGAGCCAGATCGTCAGCATCCCGCGCTCGGGGAAGCCGAGCGCGCGCTGCACCGAGACCAGCATCAGCAGCAGCGACAGGCCGATGATCACTTCGGGCATCACGAGCGGCGCCGCAACCATCCCGGCGAACAGCGTGCGGCCGGTGAAGCGCCGGTACTTGACCAACGCGAACGCGGCGAGCGTGCCGAGCACGACCGAAGAGCACGCGGTGACGAATGCGATCTTCAGCGACAGAACGAGGCCCGCGAGCAACTCGTGGTCGGACGCGAGCGCGCGATACCACTTGACGGTGAATCCGTGCCAGACGTTCGGCACCGGCGAATCGTTGAACGAATACAGCACCAGCGCGGCGATCGGCACATAGAGAAACAGATAGCCGAGCGCGAGCCAGGTGCGGGCAATGCCGCGCGCGCCGTCGAAGCGCCGCTTCGCGGGTCGCGCGTCGGTCGTCGGCACGCGACCTTCCGTTTTGCTCGCGTTCATGCGCGCCGCTCCGTCGCTTCGGCCTGGTAGCGGCTGAACGCCGCAAGCGGGACGATGATCAGCAGCACCATCGCGGCGGCGACCGCACAGGCCATCGGCCAATCGTTGTTGCTGAAGAATTCGTCCCAGAGCGTGCGGCCGATCATCTGCGTCTGCGGGCCGCCGAGCAGCTCCGGGATCACGTATTCGCCGACGCATGGAATGAAGACCAGCATCGACCCGGCGACGATGCCGGCGCGCGACAGCGGCACCGTGACGGTCCAGAACGCGACCCATGCGGTCGCGCCGAGATCGGCCGCGGCTTCGAGCAGGCGCAGGTCCATCTTCGCGAGATTCGAGTAAAGCGGCAGGATCATGAACGGCAGGTAGGTATAGGTCATGCCGAGGACCAGCGAGAACGGCGTGTTCATCAGCTGTCCCGGTGCCGGCACCAGGCCGGCTGCGGCGAGCGCCCGATCGAGGCCGAGCGCGCCGATCAGCTCGGCGGCCCAGCCGTGTTCGGTCAGCAAGCCTTTCCACGCATAGACACGCAACAGGAATGAGGTCCAGAACGGCAGCATCACGAGCATCAGCAGCGCGGGTTGCAGCGCGGTCTTCGCGCGGGCCATGAAATACGCGAACGGATAGCCGATGCCGAGACAGAGCAGCGTCGTAACCGCAGCGTATTTCAGGCTCGACAGGTAGGTCGTGAAGTAGAGGTCGTCCTGGACCAGCAGCAGGTAGTTGCCGAAGCGCAGGTTGAAGCCGATCGCGCCGTTGCGGATCGTCAGCAGGTCGGCGAAGGTCGCGCCGTCCATCTCCGAGACGCTGATTTTCAGCACGACCAGGAACGGCAGCAGGAAGAAGAGCAGCAGCCAGAAATAGGGAATCCCGATCACCGCGAGGCGACCGCGCCGTCTGCGGGCGGTCGCGGCGCGCGTCATGTCGTCAGCACCACCATCGACTGCGGCGACCAGCTCGCCCACGCCGATTCGCCGGTGCCGAGACGATCGGTCAGCAAACGTTCGCTGTTGCTCTGGCTGACCTTCAGCACGTTGCCGCTCGGCAGCCCGAGGTGGTACACCGTGAAGCTGCCGAAGTACGCGATGTCCTTGACGCTGCCGTGCACGCGGTTGT
Organism: Caldimonas sp.; assembly: GCA_040006015.1. GTDB lineage: Bacteria > Pseudomonadota > Gammaproteobacteria > Burkholderiales > Burkholderiaceae_C > Schlegelella_A. The sequence goes on along the minus strand of JBDTXV010000143.1, from coordinate 3,769 downwards.
ACGGTGCCCGCGCCTCGGCATCGGCCGGCTCCCCGCGCGAGATGCGGATCTTCTCGGGCCGCAGCGCGACGGTGACCGGCATCCAGAGCGTTCCTGTGATGCCGTGGCCGACCCAGTGCGGACCGTCGGCGGTTTCGATCACGACATGATCCGGCTCGTCCTCGACGACCTTGCCGTCGAGCAGATTGACGTTGCCGATGAAATCGGCGACGAAGCGGTTCGCCGGCGTCTCGTAGATGTCGCCGGGCGCGCCGACCTGCAGCAGGCGGCCTTCGCTCATCACCGCGATTCGCGACGCCATCGTCATCGCCTCCTCCTGGTCGTGCGTGACCATCACGCAGGTGACGCCGACCTCTTCGATGATGTGGGCGAGCTCGATCTGCGTCTCTTCGCGCAGCTTCTTGTCGAGCGCGCCGAGCGGCTCGTCGAGCAGCAGCAACTGCGGCTGCTTCGCGAGGCTGCGCGCGAGCGCGACCCGCTGTTGCTGGCCGCCCGACAGCTGATGCGGCTTGCGTCCGGCGAACGAGGTCAGCTGCACGAGCTTCAGCATCGCGTCGACGCGGGCGCGCAATTCGGCCGGCGGGGTGCGGGCGCGGCGCAGGCCGAACGCGATGTTCTCGGCAACCGTCAGGTGCGGGAATAGCGCATAGCTCTGGAACATCATGTTCAGCGGCCGCTCGTACGGCGGCAGCTCGGCCAGATCACGGCCGTCGAGCGTGATCGTGCCCGAGGTCGGTTTCTCGAAGCCGGCGAGCATGCGCAGCAGCGTGGTCTTGCCGCAGCCCGAAGAGCCGAGCAGCGCGAAGATTTCGCCCTTCGCGATATCGATCGAAACGTGGTCGACCGCGCGCTGGCCGCCGAAATCCTTGACGACGTCGCGTATCTGCAGGAAGGGCGCGGGGCTCATCGAAATCGGGTGGATCGCAAAAGCCCGACATTGTCCATGCGATCGCGGTCCCGCCCGATAGTCCGCCTGCAGTCGGCCATCGGCCGATGCAGAAGCCGATGGCCGGACCGCTGTGTGGGCGCAATGAGAAAGGGCACGCCGCTGTCGCAGCGTGCCCCGGGGGCGGAACGGTGCTGGCGGATCAGTGCGTCAGGCGACCGTCTTCAGCACGTCCGTCAGGATGCCGACGATCTGCTCGATGTGCGAGCTCTCGGCGATCAGCGGCGGCGACAGCGCGATCGTGTCGCCGGTCGTACGGATCAGCAGGCCGCGCTCCCACGCGGCGAGCAGCACCTCGAAGCCGCGCTTGCCCGGATCGCCGGGCCGAGGCGACAACTCGATCGCGCCGACGAGACCGATGTTGCGCAGGTCGATCACGTTCGGCAGCTCGCGCATCGTCTGCAGCGCATCGGCGAGGACCGGCTCCATCTTCGCGGCGCGGGTCAGCAGGCCCTCTTCGGCATAGGTGTCGAGCGTCGCGAGCGAGGCCGCGCACGCGAGCGGGTGCGCCGAGTAGGTATAGCCGTGCATGAACTCGATCACGTGCTCCGGACCGGTCATGAACGCGTCATGGATCGCCGACTTCAGGAACACCGCACCCATCGGCACGCAGCCGTTCGTGATGCCCTTCGCTACGGTCATCAGGTCCGGCGTCACGTTGAAATGCGTCGCCGCGAACGGCGAGCCGAGGCGACCGAAACCGGTGATGACCTCGTCGAAGATCAGCAGGATGCCGTGCTTGTCGCAGATCGCGCGCAGGCGCTCGAGGTAGCCCTTCGGCGGCAGCAGCACACCGGTCGAACCGGCGACCGGCTCGACGATCACCGCGGCGATCGTCGACGCGTCGTGCAGCGCAACGAGGCGCTCGAGGTCGTCGGCGAGCTCGGCACCGTGCTCGGGAACGCCGCGCGTAAACGCGTTGCGTGCCAGATCGTGGGTGTGGCGCATGTGATCGACGCCGGTCAGCATCGGGCCGAACGACTTGCGGTTCGGGCCGATACCGCCGACCGAGATGCCGCCGAAGTTGACGCCGTGATAGCCGCGCTCGCGTCCGATCAGTCGCGTGCGCGTCCCTTCGCCGCGCATCCGGTGATAGGCGATCGCGATCTTCAGCGCCGACTCGACCGCCTCGGAGCCCGAGTTCGTGTAGAAGACTTTGTCGAGGCCCTTCGGAGTCAACTCGACCAATCGCTCCGCGAGCTCGAAGGCCTTCGGATGACCGATGTTGAACGGCGGCGCGAAATCCATCTCGGCCGCCTGCTCGGCGATCGCCTTGACGATGCGCGGCCGCGAGTGGCCGGCATTGACGCACCAGAGGCCGGCGCAACCGTCGAGGATCTGGCGCCCTTCCGGCGTCCAGTAGTGCATCCCTTCGGCCTTCGCGAGCAGACGCGGTGCCTTCTTGAACTGGCGGTTCGCGGTGAACGGCATCCAGTACGCGTCGAGCGACGGCCGCGGCGCGTCTTGGGCGCGGTCGTGCGCGGTCAGTGTCGCGGGGTCCAGGTCCTTGTACATCTCGGCCTCCTTTTTGTGCTGCCGTCCATCGAAGGAGGCAATTCGGCGCCGTCGGTTCGCGGCGTCTTGGAAGGTTAAACCAAGGCCGTCGCCGGCGCGTCGGAGACCTCGCTTAAACCCTCCGCTCGTTTTCACCATCAGAACTTGCGCTTTCATGATGCGGGATGACACCATGCTGCAATGCCGCATTCTTTCTCATTGTGGTAAAGCGTTTTTCATAATCCAATAAACATTGCCAAGTCCTTGTCACGCCTCACTTTTTCACCCGTGGCTTTCTTGCCGCTGCGAATCGCATCCTCGGCTCGCTCCATTAGGCTTGGATCAGTTTCTCTCACTTAAACCCGCGACCTATCCCAAGGAGATTCAAGATGACTCAACCGACCCGTGATCAGCAGATCGCCGCCCTCGAAAAGGACTGGGCCGAGAACCCGCGCTGGAAAGGGATCGCGCGCAGCTATGCCGCGGCCGACGTGGTCCGCTTGCGCGGCTCGGTCCAGGTCGAGCACACGCTGGCGCGTCGCGGCTGCGAAAAGCTCTGGAATCTCGTCAACACCGAGCCGTTCGTCAACACGCTCGGCGCGCTGACCGGCAACCAAGCGCTGCAGCAGGTCAAGGCCGGGCTGAAGGCGATCTACTTGTCAGGCTGGCAGGTGGCGGGTGATGCCAACATCGCCGGAGAGATGTACCCGGACCAGTCGCTGTACCCGGCGAATTCGGTCCCGCTCGTCGTCAAGCGCATCAACAACACGTTCACGCGCGCCGACCAGATTCAGTGGTCCGAAGGCAAGAACGAGATCGACTTCTTCGCGCCGATCGTCGCCGACGCAGAAGCCGGGTTCGGCGGCGTGCTGAACGCGTTCGAGCTGATGAAGTCGATGATCGAAGCCGGCGCCGCCGGGGTCCACTTCGAAGACCAGCTCGCCTCGGTCAAGAAGTGCGGCCACATGGGCGGCAAGGTGCTGGTGCCGACGCGCGAAGCGGTCGCGAAGCTGACCGCGGCGCGCCTCGCGGCCGATGTGATGGGACCGCCGACGCTGGTGATCGCGCGCACCGACGCCGAGGCGGCCGATCTGGTGACCAGCGACGTCGACGACAACGACAAGCCCTTCCTGACCGGCGAACGTACCGTCGAAGGCTTCTATCGGACCCGCGCCGGCCTGGACCAGGCCATCTCGCGCGGCCTGGCCTATTCCGAAGTGGCCGACATGGTGTGGTGCGAGACCGGCAAGCCCGACCTCGCGTATGCGAAGGCCTTCGCCGAGGCGATCCACAAGAAGTTCCCGGGCAAGCTGCTGGCGTACAACTGCT
>JBDTXV010000142.1:0-6151 GCA_040006015.1 Caldimonas sp. | reverse complement strand
TTGATCGCGATGCCGCGCGCGATGCACAGGCGCTGCTGCTGGCCGCCCGACAGCCCCGAGCCGCTCTGGTTCAGCTTGTCCTTGACCTCGGTCCACAACGCGGCCTTCTTCAGCGCCCACTCGACCCGCTCGTCCATCTCGATGCGCGGCAGTGTCTCGAACAGGCGCACGCCGAACGCGATGTTGTCGTAGATCGACATCGGAAACGGCGTCGGCTTCTGGAACACCATGCCGATCTTCGCGCGAATCAGCGAGACGTCGTCCTTCGACGCGAGCAGGTCGTCGCCGTCCATCAGGATCTCGCCTTCGGCACGCTGCTCCGGATAGAGCTCGAACATCCGGTTGAACGTGCGCAGCAGCGTCGACTTGCCGCACCCGGACGGCCCGATGAACGCGGTGACCTTGTTCTCGGGAATGTCGAGCGTGATGTTCTTCAGCGCCTGGAAGCCGCCGTAGAAGAAGTTCAGACCGCGCACCGAGAGCTTCGGCTTCTCGCTCGACGGCAGTTCGACCTTGACGTCCATTTTGGAGTGCCTTCGGATCAGTGCTTGTTGCGCAGGAACACGCGCGCGAGGATATTCAGCAGCAGCACGCCGAGCGTGATCAGGAAGACGCCGGCCCAGGCGAGCTTCTGCCAGTTCTCGTAGGGGCTCATCGCGAACTTGAAGATCGTCACCGGCAGGCTCGCCATCGGCTGGCTCAGGTCGCTGGTCCAGAACTGGTTCGACAGCGCCGTGAACAGCAGCGGTGCGGTTTCGCCGGCGATGCGCGCGAACGCGAGCAGGATCCCGGTCAGCACGCCGGCGCGCGCCGCCTTCAAGGTCACCGTCATCACGACCTTCCACTTCGGCGCGCCGAGCGCATAGGCGGCTTCGCGCAGCGCGTTCGGGATCAAGGTCAGCATGTTCTCGGTCGTGCGGATCACGACCGGAATCACGATCAGCGCCAGCGCGAGCACGCCGGCGAAGCCCGAGAAGCCGTGCGTGCGCGCGACGACGACCGCGTAGATGAAGAGTCCGATCACGATCGACGGCGCCGACAGCAGGATGTCGTTGATGAAGCGCGTCAGGCTGCCGAGCCAGCCCTTCTGCCCGTACTCGGCGAGATAGATGCCGGCGAGCACGCCGATCGGCGTGCCGAGCAGCGTCGCCAGCGTCACCATCGCAATCGAACCGAAGATCGCGTTCGCGAGGCCGCCGGTCTCGGCCTGCGGCGGCGGCGTCATCTCGGTGAAGAGCGACAGCGCGATGCCGCCGATGCCGAGCCGCACGATCTCGACGAGGATCCAGATCAGCCAGAACAGGCCGAACGCCATCGCGGCGAGCGCGAGCGCAAGCGCGACCGCGTTGACGAGCTTGCGCCGCGCATGCAGCTTCAGGCGCGCCGACGGCAGCGGCCGGGATTGCGCGACCGTGATCGCCCTCATGCGCTGGCGCCTTCGCGCTTCTTCAACCTGCCGAGCAGCAGCTTCGAGATCGCCAGCACGACGAACGTGATGAAGAACAGCACCAGGCCGAGGTAGATCAGCGAGGCCTGATGCAGGCCCGGAGCCGCCTCGCCGAACTCGTTCGCGAGCGCCGACGTGATGCTGTTCGCGGCTTCGAACAGCGACAGCGAATTGAGCTGGTTGAAGTTGCCGATCACGAACGTCACCGCCATCGTCTCGCCGAGCGCGCGGCCGAGGCCGAGCATGATGCCGCCGACCACGCCGGTCTTCGTGTACGGCAGCACGACCTTCCAGACCACTTCCCACGTCGTCGAGCCGAGCGCGAACGCCGACTCCTTCAGCATCGGCGGCGTCACTTCGAAGACATCTCGCATCACCGATGCGATGAACGGGATCACCATGATCGCGAGGATGATCCCGGCCGAGAGCAGGCCGATGCCGACCGGCGGGCCCGAGAACAGCTCGCCGAAAACGGGGGCGCCCTGAAACGCCGACTGCAGCGGATGCTGGACATACCGCGCGAGGATCGGGCTGAACACGAGCAGGCCCCACATCCCGTAGACGATCGACGGCACCGCGGCGAGCAGCTCGATCGCGGTGCCGAGCGGGCGCTTCAGCCAGCTCGGCGCGAGCTCGGTCAGAAAGAGCGCGATCCCGAAGCTGACCGGAACCGCGATCACAAGCGCGATCGCCGAGGTCATCAGCGTGCCGTAGATCATCACCAGACCGCCGTACTGGTTGCGGACCGGGTCCCACTCGCTGGTCGTGAGAAACGACAGGCCATAAGCGCGTATCGCAGGGCCGGCGCCGACAAACAGCGAAACGATGATCGCGGCGAGCAGCGCGAGCGTCAGCCAGGCCGCACCATGGGCGAGCAGCGAGAACAGCAAGTCGGCCCACGGCGCCGCGCGGCGCAGCACGGGCGGTCGACCGACCGGATCGGATCGAACCATGTCGTCGGCGTGATCGTATGAGGTCGCGGGAAGTGTAGCGGCCACGATTCACCTCGACGAAAGCGCAGCGGTGCGTGCGCGGATGCGGGCTCGCGGGGCGGCGACCGCCGCCCCGGATCGGACTACTTCCAGGCGATCGGCTTGCCGGCACCGTCCTTGATGTCGGCGGACCAGGCCTTGCGGGCGAGCGTCTTCACGGCATCGGGCAGCGGCACGTACTCGAGCTCGTCGGCCATCTTGTCGCCGTGCACATAAGCCCAGTCGAAGAACTTCAGCGAGTTCGCGGCGTTCGCCGGCTTGTCCTGGACCTTGTGCATCAGGATGAAGGTCGCGCCGCTGATCGGCCACGCATCCTTGCCGGGGAGATCGGTCAGGACCTGGAAGAAGCTCTTGCTCCAGTCAGCGCCGGCCGCGGCGGCCTTGAAATTGTCGGCATCGGGCGGGACGAAATTTCCGTCCTTGTTTTTCAGCAGCGTGTAAGTCATCTTGTTCTGTTTCGCGTATGCGTACTCGACGTAGCCGATCGAGTTGGGCAGCCGCTGCACGAATGCCGAGACGCCTTCGTTGCCCTTGCCGCCGGCGCCGATCGGCCAGTTGACGGCAGTTCCTTCACCGACCTTGGACTTCCAGTCGGAGTTCACCTTCGACAGGTAGTTCGTGAAGATGAATGTCGTTCCGGACCCGTCGGCGCGCCGAACCGGCGAGATCGCTTCGTCGGGCAATCCGACGCCGGGATTCAACGCGGTCAGCGCCGGATCGTTCCACTTCTTGATCTTGCCGAGGTAGATGTCACCGAGCACCTGCCCGGTCAGCTTCAGTTGCCCCGGCGCGATGCCCTTGAGATTGACGACCGGCACGACGCCGCCGATCACGGTCGGAAACTGCACCAGGCCGTCCTTCGCGAGCGCGTCGTCGGTGAGCGGCATGTCGGACGCGCCGAAGTCGACGGTCTTCGCGCGGATCTGCTGGATTCCGGCACCGGAGCCGACCGACTGGTAATTGAGACGTGCGCCGGTCGCCTTGTTGTACGCATCGGCCCATTTCGCATAGATCGGCGCCGGGAAGGTCGCGCCGGCGCCGGTCATGTCCTGTGCCCGCACCGTGCCGCCGACCGCGACGAGAACCGCAGGAAAGAGCAACCGAGCCGCGAACGAGATTTTCATGACGAGCCTTTCGAGTCCAGGGATAACGAAGCCGTTTGCTTCGGGCAGGACTCTAGGGATCGTTTATGACAGCGCGGTGACAGACGGACCTCCACCGTGCCCGGGCTAGAACGGGCGCTGTCACACGGTTTTCATCGCGCTGTCACATGGCGACGCCGTTCGAACCGTCTCCGCGGCGGCAGATGACGAGCGACGGGGTCAGCCGAGCGCGGCCGCGAGGCGCTGCGCGCTGTCGCGCGCCGCGTCGGCATCGCGGGCCTCGACCATGACCCGGACGACCGGCTCGGTGCCCGACGGCCGGATCAGCACCCGGCCCTGCCCGTCCAGCTCGCGCATCACGTCGGCCTGCACATCGGACAGCCGCGCGTTCCTGCGCCAGTCGGTCCCCGGCGCGACCGCGACATTGATCAGCGTCTGCGGAAACAGCGTGACGCCATCGAGCAGGCCGGCGAGCGACCTGCCGGTGCGGCAGCTCGCCTGCAGCACCATCAGCGCGCTGACGATCCCGTCTCCGGTCGTGTGCTTGTCGAGCGCAAGCAGATGCCCGGAACCTTCGCCGCCGAGCAGCCAGCCGCGCGCGGTCAGCTCCTCGAGCACGTAGCGGTCGCCGACCTTTGCGCGGACGAGCTCGACGCCGAGATCCTTCAGAGCCAATTCGACCGCCATATTGGTCATCAGGGTCCCGACCGCGCCGGGGACCGGGTGGCCCTGCGCGAGCCGGTCGGCGACGATCAGATAGAGCAGCTCGTCGCCGTTGTAGAGCCGTCCGCCGGCATCGACCAGCTGGAGCCGGTCGGCGTCGCCGTCGAGCGCGATGCCGAAGTCGGCGCCACGCTTCCGCACTTCGGCGACCAGCGCTTCAGGCGCGGTCGCGCCAAAGCCGGCATTGATGTTGGTGCCGTCCGGGCTGCAGCCGATCGCGGCGACTTCGGCGCCGAGCTCGTGGAACACGTCCGGCGCGACATGGTAGGCGGCGCCATGGGCCGCATCGACGACGATCTTCAGGCCCTTCAGCGAGAGGTCGTTGCTGAACGTGCTCTTGCAGAACTCGATGTAACGCCCGCGCGCATCGTCGATCCGGCGCGCGCGACCGAGGCCGGCCGAATCGACCCATTCCGGCTGCTGATCGAGCGCGTTCTCGACCTCGCGCTCCCACGCATCGGGAAGCTTTTCGCCGCGCGCCGAGAAGAACTTGATGCCGTTGTCCTGGTGCGGGTTGTGCGACGCGCTGATCACGACGCCGAGGGAAAGACGCAGCGCCCGCGTCATGTAGGCGACGCCGGGGGTCGGCAAGGGACCGGTCAAAAGCACGTCGACGCCGGCCGATGCGAAGCCGGCCTCGAGCGCCGACTCGATCATGTAGCCCGAGATCCGCGTGTCCTTGCCGATCAGCACCGTCGGTCGCGCGTCGCTCGCTTTCAGCACGCGGCCGACCGCGTGGCCGAGGCGCAGCATGAAGTCGGGCGTGATCGGCGACTGGCCGACCGTGCCGCGGATGCCGTCGGTGCCGAAATAGTTTCTTTTCATCTCGAGTCTTCGTTGCGGCCCGCATTATCGCGGCCGAGGCCCGCGGCATTCCAGACCGCGAGCGCATCGACGGTCGCGGCGACGTCGTGAACGCGGACGATGCACGCTCCGCGCTCGACCGCGGCCAGCGCGGCCGCGACGCTGGCCGCGATCCGCTCGCCGACCGGTCGGCCGGTCAACTTGCCGAGCGTCGACTTGCGCGACCAGCCGACCAGAAGCGGCGGGCCGATCGCGGCGAGCTCGCGCTGCCGGCGCAGCAACTCGAGGTTGTGCGCCGGCGTCTTGCCGAAGCCGATGCCCGGGTCGACGACGATCCGCGCCGGCGCGACGCCCCGCTTCGTCAACGCCGCGGTGCGCTCGCGCAGGAACGCGGCGACCTCGGCGACGACGTCGCGGTACGCCGGCTGCTGTTGCATCGCTCCCGGCTCACCCTGCATGTGCATCAGGCAGACGCCGCAACTCGGATGCGCCGCGACGATGTCGAGCGCGGACTCGGCACGCAGCGCGTTGATGTCGTTGACGATGTCGGCGCCGAGGTCGAGCGCCGCGCGCATCACCGCCGGCGTGCGCGTGTCGACCGAGACCGGCACGCCGAGCCCGAGGGCCGCGGCCAGCACCGGCAGCACGCGATCGAGCTCGAGTTGCAGCGGCACCGGTGCGGCGCCGGGACGGGTCGATTCGCCGCCGATATCGAGCAGGTCGGCGCCGTCGCGCACCAGGCGTTCGCAGTGCGCGATCGCCTGGCCGCTGTCGCGCTGCGGATCGCCGTCGGCGAACGAATCCGGCGTGACGTTGACGATGCCCATCACCTTCGGCCACGACAGGTCGATCTCGAAACGGGAGGTTCGCCAGTGCATCGCCAGCCCTCGGCTACCAAGAAAAAAAACGGGGCCGCAGCCCCGTTCGTCACCGAGCTGCGGTCGGCGTCAGGCCGCGGCGGGTGCGCTGCCCGGTGTCACCGGCGGCACACCGGCGACCGGCTTGGCCGATGCCGGAGTCCAGTCCTTCGGCGGACGCGGCGGCTTGCCGCCCATGATGTCCTCGATCTGGTCGGCGTCGAT